>NZ_VSZV01000117.1:0-5612 GCF_008919455.1 Rhizobium sp. PEPV16 | reverse complement strand
AAGAAGCGTCGAAGCGCGTTACAGCCAGGGGCTCGAGAGCGGAAAACTGGTGCTGTTCAAGAACGAGGCGGCGCAGCTTTCGACGGTCGTCGATCACAAGACCGGACAGAAGGGGCACCAGCAGCATGTCATTGACATCAGGCTGGCCGGCCACCCGATGGCGAGACTGTGGGTCAATCATCCCGGTGAGGACGATCCCTGGGGCAATCAAAGGCCGTCCTATTGGGCCGGCAACGGCATCCTGCCGCGCGTTGCCCAGCATCGCGACGTCGCCCTCCTGATCGAGGACACAAGCGACGCACGCCATGCATGGACGCACGCCTATATCGGCCGCGACGGGCTGGACGATCTCATCATCGAAGACAAGTGGCTCGTCGCGCGATCGGGTCGGGGATTTTCCGCCCTCTGGGCGTCGAACGGCCTGGAACTGATCACCGACGGCCCGACCGCCGGTCGCGAGGCGCGCTCCTACGGGCCGCTGTGCGGCTGGGCAGGTATCGTCGGATGCGGCGATGGCGACGCCTTCAAGGCGTTCATCGAACGCCTGTGCCGGACGACGGTTTCCTTCGATCCCGGGCTTCGGCGTCTCTCTCTGATGCCACCGGGCGGCCCGGCGATCGACCTCTCCTATACCGACGGTCTTTCGATCGGCGGCGAGGCGAGGCCCTTCACCCATGATCAGCCGCACCCGATCCTCACTCACGACAGTGCAGCCTCCGGCGCCGGCACTGACGGGCCGTTCTACTCCTAAAAACATAGGTCTCCTGCATGAACACAACATCTGTCGATAACGCCGCCCTCCTGACGACGATCGATCGCGTGGCAACGGCTTTCAGCCGGCTCAGAGGCATCAAGGAAGGTCTCGTGACGGGAAATTCCGCCTCCGGAATCCAGTTCGACGAATGGGACTGGGAAGTCGGCGTCGGTCTTTACGGCTTCCTGCGGCGCGCCATTTCCACCAATGATCAGAAAGCGCTGCAGGAGCTCGTCGCCTGGTATGCCGGCCAGATCGAACGGGGCCTGCCGCCACGCCAGATCAACAGCACGGCGCCGATGCTGCCGCTTGCAATCCTCGTCCAGCATGTCGACCGTCCCGATTTTCGTGCTCTCGTCGAGGACTGGGCCGAATGGCTCGTCAAGGAACTGCCAAAGACCGAAGACGGCGGCTTTCAGCACGTCGTCAAGGAGCGTCTCAACGACGGCGAATTGTGGGACGACACGCTGTTCATGGCCTGCCTGTTTCTCGCCCGGGCCGGCGTGCTCTGCGAGCGCAGCGAATGGATCGACGAGGCCGTCTATCAATTCGTGATCCACACCCGCTATCTCTCCGATCCGGTCAGCGGGCTCTGGTATCACGGCTGGACCTTCAACGGGCGGCACAATTTCGCCAATGCCTTCTGGGCGCGCGGCAATGCGTGGATCACCGTCGCCATCCCTGAGCTCTTCGATCTCGTTCCGACACTCGGCGAGAAGGACCGCCGGTTCCTTTCGAATGTCCTCGTCAGCCAAGTGCGTTCGCTCAAGGCATACCAGCGGCCGGACGGGATGTTCACGACGCTTCTGGACGATCCGTCCTCGCCGCTGGAAACCTCGGCCACGGCAGGCATTGCCTACGGCATATTGCGCGCCATCGATGCCGGCATTCTCGACAAGGACGACAGGGCCTATGCGGAGCGCGCGCTTGCGGCCGTGCTGGCGCAGATCGACGAGGAAGGCGTCGTCCACGGCGTCTCGGACGGCACGCCGATGGGCCATGACCTCGATTTCTACAGGCGCATTCCGAACGTGCCGACGCCTTATGGCCAGGCACTGACCATGCTGCTCCTGACGGAAGTCTTTCTCGAGAACGGCGAGCGCCAATGAGCCCTGTGTCTCTCGTCGCGATCGAACCTGCGCAGGGCGACGATACGGTCCGCCTGCAGGCGGCCATCGACGGCCTGTCGGCTTCGGGCGGCGGACGCATGGAGCTCATGGCCGGTATCCACGTCTGCCGCGGGCTCCAGCTCAGATCCGGCGTCGACCTTCATCTGGCCGCCGGCGCGATCCTGCGTCCCGTTCCGGACTATGCCGCCTATGCGCATACGAGTGTTTCGGTGATCGCCGAAAAATCGGATCGCGGGATGATCGTTGCCAAGGATGCACGGCGGATCAGCCTGACGGGGGCGGGCCGCATCGAAGCCGGTTGCGACAGCTTCATTGTGGGAGACGACGAGACGGTGGGAACCTTCATCCCCGCCGAATTTCGTCCCCGTGTCGTCGTCTTTGAGGGTTGCGACGAGGTCGAGATCAGCTCCGTCCATATTTGCCGCTCGCCGATGTGGACGCTGCACTTCGTCAACTGCACGGATGTCGCGGTCAGGAACGTGACCATCGACAACGACCGCCGCCTTCCCAACACCGACGGCATCGTGCTGGATGCCTGCCGCGGCGCCGTTATCGAGGACTGCCGGATATCGACGGCCGACGATGGCATATGCCTGAAGACGAGCATTGGTCCCGACCGTGTCGCCATCGGGCGATGCGAAAATATTCTCGTCCGTCGATGTTCCGTTCAGAGCCTCAGCTGCGCCCTGAAGATCGGCACGGAAACCCATGGCGACGTCACCAATGTCGTGTTCGAGGATTGCAACGTCTCATCTTCCAACAGGGCGCTGGGCGTCTTTTCGCGCGACGGCGGCCGGATATCGAACGTAAGGTTTTCGAGAATTGCGGTTGAGTGCCGCGAGACCCCCGATGGTTTCTGGGGCTCGGGGGAGGCGCTGACGGTCAATGTCGTCGATCGTGTCGCGGAGCGCACGGCAGGTACCATCGAAAATCTCATCGTCGAGGACATCACCGGCCGGATGGAGGGGGCGATCACCGTCATTTCGACCTCGCCGGCCGGCATCCGCAACGCATCACTGGCGCGCATCGCCATCGATCAGCAGCCGGGGCAGCTCGGCACTGCGCGATCCTATGATTTGCGTCCGACGAATGCGGACCTTTCCCCGAAAGCCGATGGCGGCGGCCGCGCCAATGCCTGGACCCGCGGGTCGGACGGGCGGGTGATCGGTCTTGAGCACTATCCGGGAGGAATGCCGGCCGTCTACGTGGCTGATGTCACCGGGATCCTGATGAACGAGGTGCGGATCACGAGGCCGACACCGCTGCCGCAAGGCTGGAACAAAAACGACGCCGTCTTCGAAACGGCGGCACCTGATGGGAGTGGGACATGGCAGAACTGAAACTTTCCAACGTCAACAAGTCGTATGGCTCGGTCAAAGTCCTGCATGACGTCGAACTCGATATCCAAGACGGCGAGTTCGTCGTCTTCGTCGGTCCGTCGGGGTGCGGCAAGTCGACCCTGCTGCGTGTCATTGCCGGCCTCGAAGAGGTCACGGAGGGCGCAATCGCGATCGGGGGCCGCGATGTCAGCGCGCTCTCGCCGGCAGAGCGCAAGATCGCAATGGTCTTCCAGTCCTACGCGCTCTATCCGCATATGAGCGTTCGCAAGAACCTTGCCTTCGGCCTGGAGAACCTGAAGTTCAAGCGTGCCGAGATCGAGGCGCGGATTGCCGAAGCCGCCAGGATGCTGGCGATCGAACCCTATCTGGACCGGCGCCCGAAGCAGCTTTCGGGCGGCCAGCGCCAGCGCGTGGCGATCGGCCGGGCCATCGTGCGCGAACCGGACATTTTTCTCTTCGACGAGCCGCTGTCCAATCTCGACGCGGCGCTGCGCGTCCAGACCCGGGCCGAGATCACCAAGCTCCACCGCGAGATCAAGACGACGATGATCTATGTCACGCATGACCAGGTCGAGGCGATGACGATGGCCGACAAGATCGTCGTGCTGCGCGCCGGGCGGGTCGAGCAGGTCGGAGCGCCGCTGGACCTGTTCGATAGCCCGCGCAATCTCTTCGTCGCGGGTTTCCTCGGCTCGCCGCGCATGAACATCATCAAGGGCAAGGTATCAGGCGTCGGCGAAAGCGGCGTCGTCATCGATGTCGGCAACGGCGGCAGCATCGTCAGCGATGTCGATCTCGCCGGCATTGCGGTCGGGCAGGCCGTTCTCGCCGGCATCCGGCCCGCGCATTTTTCACGCTCCAGCGGGCAAGGCCTGCCGTTTATCGTCCAGTATCACGAGGGCCTCGGGACCGAGACCTATGTTTACGGCAACCTTGCCGGGCAGGACGAGCAGATCATCATTCATGAGGCCGGTCATTTCGCGCCGGCGCCTGGTGACCCAATCCTGATCGACGCCGCTCCGGGGCGGGTTCATCTGTTCGATCCCGAAAACGGCCTGGCTTTTGCCCGGCGGCCCGGACAGGGGAGACGCTGAACATGGCGGCGTTCAAGGCAGGTGCATTGCTGTCCCAGACGGGGGAAACGGCGATGAGAGTGGTCGAAGCCCCGATAAATGTGATCGAACGCATCTTCGGCCGCAAGCGTATGCCATGGCTGTTCCTGGCGCCGAACCTCATTCTGTTCGCCATCTTCACGTTCCTTCCGATCGCGATCGCGGTCGGTTACGCCTTCACCGGCGGAACCAATCTTTTCGTCTCGGAACGCCCCTTCGTCGGCCTGGATAATTTCCGCACGCTGCTTTCCTGCGGCAATTATCTGCAGCCCGGAACCTGCCAGGAATCGCTGTTCTGGACGGCTGTGTGGAACACGCTCTGGTTCGTGGCCTTGAATGTCGTCGCTACATTGCTGGTGGCGCTGATCACGGCGCTGATTCTCAACCGGGCGATCTTTGCGCGCGGCTTCTTCCGGGCGATGTTCTTCTATCCCGTTTTGCTGTCGCCGGTCGTCATCGGCCTGATCTGGAAGTGGTTCCTCGATCGCAACGGGCTGCTGAACGCCTTCTTTCAGATGCTCGGCGTCCCGCCTGAGATCTTCCTGCTCGACGTTGGCTGGTCGCGCTTCTTCGTCGTCGTGGTGTCGGTCTGGTTCCACATGGGCTTTTACACGCTCATCCTGCTCGCCGGCCTACAGGCGATCCCCAAGGAGCTCTACGAGGCTGCCTCCATCGACGCTGCGTCGCCGCGCCGCACGCTGTTCAGGATCACGCTTCCGCTCCTTGCTCCGAACCTGCTTGTCGTATTCATCCTTCTGATGATCAAGTCCGTGCAGATCTTTGACGAAGCCTGGGTTCTGACCAATGGCGGCGGTCCGGGCACGGCCAACAGCTTCATTGTCCAATATATCTACCAGATGGCATTCAGCAGCGATCTCCGCCTCTTCGGACTGGCCTCCGCCGCATCGGTTCTTATGGGGCTGGTGCTTCTGGTGCTCACCCTCATACAGCTGCGCCTCGGCAAGCGAATGGAGTCCTGAGATGAACCCGATCAGCTTTCTCTCGCGCACGCGCCGGGCCGGGCGCATCGATATCACCGATATATTGTCATGGGTCTGGCTGATCGGCGGCACGTTCGCCGTGCTCGTTCCCGTCGTCTGGGCGGGTCTCTCCTCGCTGAAGCCGGCAGCTGAGATCACCCGGTTTCCGCCGGCGCTGCTTCCGCGTGCCGCGGTGGAGCAGACGGTGCCCGGCTTCGACAAGCCGCTCAGCCTCTGGCAGGTGACCATCGACGGTAAGCCACGCGAGATGGCCATGGTGCGGCGTATCGGCCTCA
>NZ_VSZV01000025.1:0-886 GCF_008919455.1 Rhizobium sp. PEPV16 | reverse complement strand
TCATGAGCGTCTACGCGACCGTCGGTGCAGTCGATTCCATCAAATCGAATAGGTTTTATGATGCGACTTTGGCAACGATCGGTTGGAGCAAACATCGGGAATTTCCCGGATGGAGCGCCTATTCCGAAGGCGGGAAGGGTGACGGTTTTGTTCTATGGGTTTGCAAGCCGATCAACGGCGAACCGGCGAGCGCCGGAAATGGCTCGATGGTTGGTTTCATGGCCAAGTCCCATGCCGAGGTGGACGCTTTTTACGATGCGGCCATGACAAACGGCGGAACGGACGAGGGCGCGCCTGGTCTACGTCCGCACTACGGGCCGAACTGGTATTCCGCTTACGTGCGCGACCCCACCGGAAACAAGATTGCTGTCGTCTACGACGGCTGAGGCCAGCTCGATTGCCGCAATTCGACGTCTCGGGGACTACCAGGCGGTACGGGCGGTGCCGAGCGCGGTCGTGTGAGAGGATGAGACCTGGGCGACGTGCGCCTTGAGCGACACGACGCAGTTTCCCGGAACGCTGAGATTGTGCGACGTCAAGTGTTTCAGCAATGTCTCGGCGTCGCGCTTTTCGGTTAGCGGAAATGTCACAGTCATGCGAGTTCTCCAACGAATAAACTGAGCATCCGCACAAATTAATGTCTAAAATCTTTTGCGCTGCAACAAGAAAATTTTAACGATAAAATTAAAATCGATTAGCTTTCGGAGTGGCCATTTTAAAAATCGTTTGAAATTGGATTCGGGGGCTCCTCCGTGGAAGCGTTGACTGCTTCGGCCAGCCGCGAGGGATGATGCCATCAATGTGTGCATTGACCCATCCGGCCATTGATCCTCGCAGCTTATGGGATCCGAACCAGCCTGTGTCGTCCGGTTCCGGTAGGTCGAAG
>NZ_VSZV01000011.1:0-445 GCF_008919455.1 Rhizobium sp. PEPV16 | reverse complement strand
CGTCGGCGGAATGGTGGTAGCGAGATTGCGCGGCTTGAAGGCCGTCGAGGTGATCCAGTAGATCGGCGCCAGGAAGATCAACGTGATGACCAATACGGCGGCGATCGCCACCCGGTTCAGCGCGCGTTCGGAGCGGGTTTGGACGGCAGCCATCTCAGCGCTCCTTCACTTTGTTGAGGTACTTGACGTAGATGTTGGTGATCGCAAGAACCATGATGAGCACGATGTAGGCGAGTGCGCAGGAACGCCCCGTCTGCCATTCCTGGAAGGCCATCTTGTAGAGCCGGATGGAAATCACCTCGGTCGTCGGTTGGCTGGTCAGGATGTAGGCGAGGTCGAAGGTCTTGAAGGCCTCCATCGTACGGAAGATGATTGCGATCATCAGGATCGGCGCCACCAGCGGCAGCGTGATGCGGAAGAAGGTATAGAACGGTCCCGCCCGGTC
>NZ_VSZV01000244.1:0-17179 GCF_008919455.1 Rhizobium sp. PEPV16 | reverse complement strand
GGAAGCCGTCCGGTCGAACCTCACCATCGCTCCTGGAAAGAGTTTTTCGAACAGCGATATCGATGCCTCCGTCAAGCAGCTCTATGGGACGGGTTATTTCTCCGACGTCAAGATCTCGGTCTCCGGCAGCACGCTGGTCGTCAATGTTCAGGAAGCCCAACTGGTCAATCAGGTCGTCTTCAACGGCAACCGCAAGATCAAGGACGACAAGCTCGCGACGATCGTCCAGACCCACGCTGCCGGCCCCTACAGCGACACCCAGATCCAGGCCGACATCCAGTCGATCAAGGAAGCTTATGCTGCCACCGGGCGCAGCGAGGTCGAAGTCACGACGCAGGTGGTGCCGCTCGGCGAAGGCCGCGTCAACCTTGCCTTCGTCATCAACGAGGGTGACCGCACCAAGATCGATTCGATCAATTTTGTCGGCAACAATGCCTACAGCGCCGGCCGCCTGGCTGCCGTGATCGCCACCAAGCGTTCGAACTTTCTTTCGTTCCTGACCCGCAAGGACGTCTACAACGAAGACAAGCTCCACGCCGACGAAGAAGCGCTGCGTCAGTTCTATTACAATCGCGGCTACGCCGACATGCGCATCGTCTCTTCCGATGCCACCTTCGACGACGCGACCAACAAATACACGCTCACATTCAACATCGAGGAAGGCCAGCGCTACGACTTCGGACCGGTGACCGTCCAGTCGACCGTCGAAGGCGTCGGCTCAGAGCAGCTGCAGCCGCTGGTGCGCACCCGCGAAGGTCAGGTCTACAACGCCAAGGAAGTCCAGAAGTCGATCGAGGCGATCTCCGATCAGGTGGCATCAGCCGGTTATCCCTTTGCGCGCGTCACGCCGCGCGGTAATCGCGACCTCAACAACAACACGATCGGTGTCGAGTATCTGGTCGACCAGGGCGAGCGCGCCTATGTCGAGCGCATCGAGATCCGCGGCAACAGCCGCACGCGCGACTACGTCATTCGCCGCGAATTCGACATGAGCGAAGGCGATGCCTTCAATCAGCAGATGATCACCAAGGCCAAGCGTCGCCTCGAAGCGCTCGGTTACTTCTCTTCCGTCAATATCTCCACCCAGCCGGGCAGTTCGCCGGACCGCGTGGTGGTGGTCGTCGACGTGCAGGATCAGTCGACCGGTTCGTTCGGTGTCGGCGCGGGTTATGCCGCCGGCGGCGACGGCCTGCTGCTCGAAGCATCGATCGAGGAAAAGAACTTCCTCGGTCGTGGCCAGTACATCCGCATCTCGGCCGGTGGCGGCCAGGAAGGCTCGCGCGCCTACGGTGTCAGCTTCACCGAACCCTATTTCCTCGGCTACCGTCTGGCGGCAGGCTTCGACGTCAACCGCAGCGAAACGTCGAGCAACGACGACTACGACTACGAGGAAACCAGCGTCGTCCTGCGTGTGACTGCGCCGATCACCGAAGATCTGGCGACGACCTTCCGTTATAACTACAAGCAGATGAAGTATGACGGCGATACCTCTGATCTTTCGGCGACTTACGCCAATCTGGTCGACGAGAGCCCGTGGACACGCTCTTCCGTCTCGCAGACGCTGACCTACAACACGCTTGACGACACGGTCCTGCCGCGTGAAGGCATCTATGCGACGGCGACGCACGAACTTGCCGGCCTCGGCGGCGACTCGCAGTTCTACAAGATCTACGGCAAGGCCCGTTATTACCACCTGCTCGCTGACGATGCCGATATCATCGGCTCGCTTTCCGCTTCGGCTGGTTATGTCGTTCCTTTGGGCGACCATCTGAACGTCTTCGACCAGTTCACGCTGACCAACGGTGATATTCGCGGCTTCGAGAACAAGGGTATCGGCCCGCGCATCCGCGGGGATCACGATGACCCGCTCGGTGGCACGACCTATTTCACGGCGTCTGCAGAAGCGACCTTCCCGATGCCGGGCTTCCCGCGTGACTTCAACCTGCGCGGCGCAGTCTTTGCCGATGCCGGTACGCTGTTCGGCAATGACGTCGAGCTTCTTGGGTCAGACCAGGCCGACGGTACCAGCGCTTCGCTGCGCGCCTCCGTCGGTGTCGGCCTCGTCTGGCAGTCTCCCTTCGGTGCATTGCGTCTGGATTACGCAATCCCGGTCCTCAAGGAAGACTTCGACAAGACGCAGAACTTCAAGTTTGGCATCAACAACCAATTCTGATATCGGCAGTCCGGAACTGTAAGACTCAATTCCGTTCTGGAGCATTGCCGATGGAGCAAAACGTTTTTTTTCTGCCCCATGAAGGTCTGAAGCTCGCTGAGCTGGCAGAGTTTCTTGGGGCGGAACTTGCCAATTCCGACTATGCCGATGTTATCGTCAGGTCCGTTGCTCCCATCAGCCGGGCCCGGGCAGGCGATGTCTGTTATATCCTGTCGCGCCGCAGCCGCGATGAACTGGCGACATGCGAAGCCTCGGCGGTGATCTGCGACAAGGCGCTCGCCGATCTCGTACCCCCCCATATCCCGGTCATCCTGTCATCCAATCCGCATGCGGCTTTCGCGATGGCGGGCGGCCTGTTTTATCCCGCGGCATTGCGCCCGGTCGTCTTTTCCGGTGAAAGCGAGATCGCGCCAAGTGCGGTGATCGATCCGAGCGCCAAGCTTGAAAAGGGCGTGATCGTCGAGCCGCTGGCCGTAATCGGGGCGCATGCCGAGATCGGCGAAGGGACGCGCATCGGCGCCCACAGCATCATCGGTCCGAATGTCAAGATTGGCCGGGATTGTTCGATTGCGGCCGGCGCCAGCATTCTCTGCGCGCTGCTCGGCAATGGCGTCATCATCCACAACGGCGCGCGCATCGGCCAGGATGGTTTCGGTTATGCGCCGGGCCCGCGCGGCATGATCAAGATCGTCCAGATCGGCCGAGTGATCATCCAGGATAATGTGGAGATCGGCGCCAACACCTCGATCGACCGTGGCACCATGGACGATACGGTCATTGGCGAAGGCACCAAGATCGACAACCAGGTACAGATCGGCCACAACGTTCAGATCGGCCGCCATTGCGCCATCGTTGCGCAGGTCGGCATCGCCGGCAGCGCGAAGATCGGCAATGGCGTTCAGATCGGCGGCCAGGTCGGTATCAAGGGGCATGTGACGATCGGCGACGGCGTGCAGATCGCCGCCCAAAGCGGTATCATGACCGATCTTGCCGCTGGCGGACAATATGGTGGTACACCTGGGCGTCCGCTGAATGACTATCTGAGAGATGTCGCGCAACAGATGTCAAAGACGAAGCTGCGCGGGAAGAAACCTGGAGGCGAGCAAAATGACTGAGGAAGCCACGACAACGCTTTCTTCGGCTGACATCATCGAGATCATGAAACTGCTGCCGCATCGCTACCCGTTTCTGATGGTTGACAAGATCATCGAGATCGATGGCGACAACACGGCGATCGGCATCAAGAACGTCACGGTGAATGAACCGCATTTCACCGGTCATTTTCCGGAATCTCCGATTATGCCCGGGGTTCTCTTGATCGAGGGCATGGCTCAGACCGCAGGTGCGATCTGTGCCAAGAAGGATGGCCAGCCCGGCAACCTCGTCTATTTCATGACCATCGAGAATGCGCGCTTCCGCAAGCCCGTCGTCCCCGGCGATCGTGTTGAATTCCATGTCAGGAAGCACAAGCAGCGCGGCAATATCTGGAAATTTCATTGTGACGCCAAGGTTGACGGCGCGCTCGTCGCCGAAGCCGATATCGGCGCGATGATCGTTCGTAAGGATCAGGCATGAGCACTATCGCCGAAAGCGCCCGCATTCATCCGATGGCTGTCGTCGAGGACGGCGCTTGCATCGGTGAGGGCGTCAAGATCGGTCCCTTCTGCCATGTCGGGCCGCACGTCGTCCTGCATGCGAATGTCGAGCTTTTGTCGCATGTGGTCGTCACCGGCCGCACCGTGATCGGCAAGGGCACGCGCATCTTCCCGATGGCGGTCGTCGGCGGCGATCCGCAGAGCGTGCATCACGGCGGCGAGGAGACGACGCTGACGGTCGGCGCCAACTGCACGATCCGCGAGGGCGTGACGATGAATACCGGCACGGCCGATTTCGGCGGTCAGACGATCGTCGGCGACAACAACCTCTTCCTTGCCAATTCGCATGTCGCGCATGACTGCCGGGTGGGCAACCATGTGATTATGTCGAACAACGTCATGCTCGCCGGCCATGTCGTCATCGAAGATCGCGTCATCCTGGGCGGCGGCTCGGCCGTTCACCAGTTTACCCGCGTCGGCCGTCAGGCCTTCGTCGGCGGGCTCTCGGCAGTGAGTTACGACGTCATTCCCTACGGCATGCTGAACGGCAATCCCGGCCTGCTGAGCGGCCTCAACGTCGTCGGCATGACGCGCGCCGGCGTCGACCGCGCCGTCATTCACAGGGTGCGGCGCGCCTACAAGTCGATCTTCGAAGGACCGGGCTCCGTCCGCGAAAACGCCGCCGCCATCCGCGAAGAATATGCCGATTGCGAGCAGGCGGTCCACATCCTCGACTTCATCGCCGCCGACAGCGACCGCGCCTTGTCCTCGCCAACCCGGGGGCAGAAGGGCTAGTCCGTGACTCTTTCCGGCGATACCGCTGCGGGCCGGCTGGCGATCATCGCCGGTGGCGGCCTTCTGCCTTCCTATGTCGCCGAAGCTGCGCGCGCGGCGGGCGAAAATCCCGTCATCGTCGCGCTGAAGGACGAAAGCGACCGGCGCTGGGAAGGGTATGACCATGCCGTCATCGGCGTCGGCGATTTTGCAGCTCTCGAGGGCCTCTTGAACCGCTACGGCATCGGCCGTGTCGTCATGTCCGGAAGCGTGCGGCGCCGGCCGGAATGGCGCGAGGTGCGCCCGACGCTGCGCACGCTGATGAAGATGCCGGCCACGATCCGCACCTTGCTGTCCGGCGGCGACGATACGGTGCTGCAGATGGTGATCCGGCTGATCGAGGGAAACGGCCGCCGCGTCGTCGGCGCTCATGAGATCGCTCCCGACCTTCTTGCCTACGTCGGCCCGCTTGGCGCTGCAGCGCCTGGCGAGGAAGACCGGCGCGATATCAGGCGCGCAGCCGATGCCGCTGAGATGCTGGGCCGGCTCGATGTCGGCCAGGGCGCCGTCGCCATCGGCGGGCGCATCGTCGCGCTGGAGGGTCTTGAGGGCACGGACGAGATGCTGGAGCGTGTCGCGGGTCTCAGAGCCGCCGGGCGCATCTCGCCGCGCCGCCGTGGCGCACTCGTCAAACTCTGCAAGCCGCAACAGGATATCCGCGCCGACTTGCCGGCGATCGGCGTTTCCACGGTCCTGAACGCGAGGAAAGCCGGCCTTGCCGGCGTCGCCGTCGAGGCCGGCCGCTCGCTGGTGCTCGATCGCGCCGCCGTCATTAAAGCCGCCGATGAGGCCGGGCTTTTCGTCTGCGGCATCGATCGCGGCCTGCCGGCATGGGGGCTCGAATGAACGGGGCGCCGCTGAAGATTGCCGTCATTGCCGGCGAGGTGTCGGGGGATCTGCTCGGTGCCGATCTCATCGCCGCCCTGAAGCGGATTCATAGCGGACCGGTGGAACTCGTCGGCGTCGGCGGCGAGGGGCTGCAAGCGGAAGGCTTGCGATCCCTGTTCGATTTCTCCGAGCTGTCGATCATGGGCATCACCCAGGTGCTGAGCCGGCTGCCGAAGCTCTATACCCTGATCCGCCAGACGACGGCTGCCATCATCGCCGCAAGGCCGGATATTCTTCTCATCATCGACAGCCCGGACTTCACCCATCGCGTCGCCAAGCGTGTCCGCACCGCGCTGCCCGATCTGCCGGTTGTCAATTACGTCTGTCCGAGCGTCTGGGCCTGGAAGGAATATCGCGCCACGCGCATGCTCGCCTATGTCGATCATGTGCTCGCCGTCCTGCCTTTTGAGCCGGCAGTCATGCACACGCTCGGCGGGCCCGAGACCACCTATGTCGGCCATCGCCTGATCGCCGACCCGGCGCTGCTCGAAGCGCGGCGGCTGCGCGCCGGGCGCGCATCCGTCGAGAGAGCGGGCAAGACGATCCTGATGCTTCCGGGGTCAAGATCCTCCGAAGTCGCCAAGCTCCTGCCGTTCTTCGAGGATGCCGCCAAAGAACTTGTCGCCCGCAACGGCCCGATGCGCTTCCTGCTGCCGACCGTGCCGCACAACGAAGCGCTGGTGAAGGGCCTCGTCGCAGGCTGGGCCACACCGCCTGAAGTGGTGGTCGGGTCGGCGCAGAAATGGAAGGCCTTTGCCGAAGCGGATGCGGCGATGGCAGCCTCCGGCACGGTGATCCTCGAACTCGCCCTCGCCGGCGTGCCGACGGTGTCCGTTTACAAGACGGATTGGATCATCCGCCTGCTGAGCCTGCGCATCAAGGTGTGGACGGGCGCATTGCCCAATATCATCGCCGATTATGCCGTCGTGCCTGAATATCTGAACGAGGTGGTCCGCGGCGCCAGCTTGGCGCGCTGGATGGAGCGACTGTCGGCCGATACGTTCCAGCTAAAGGCAATGAACGAGGGTTACGATCTCGTCTGGCAACGCATGCAGACCGAAAAGCCGCCCGGCGAGCACGCCGCCGAGATCCTTCTCGACGTGCTGAAAAAGAAAAAACCCGGGCGTTTCTGACCGGGTTTTCTTTTGGGTTCTTTATGAAGCGATCAGCGCTTCGAAACCGGAATGTAGTCGCGCTTCGGTTCGCCGACATAGAGCTGGCGCGGACGGCCGATGCGCTGTTCCGGATCCTCGATCATCTCGTTCCACTGCGCGATCCAGCCGACGGTGCGGGCGAGCGCGAAGAGCACGGTGAACATGGTCGTGGGGAAGCCCAGCGCCTTCAGCGTGATGCCGGAATAGAAGTCGATGTTCGGATAGAGCTTCTTCTCGATGAAATATTCGTCGGTAAGCGCGATGCGCTCCAGCTCCATCGCCACTTCGAGCAACGGATCGTCCTTGATGCCGAGTTCGCCGAGCACTTCATGCGTCGTCTTCTGCATGATCTTGGCGCGCGGATCGTAGTTCTTGTAGACGCGGTGACCGAAGCCCATCAGGCGGAACGGATCGTTCTTGTCCTTGGCGCGGGCGACATATTCCGGAATGCGGTCGACCGTGCCGATTTCGTTCAGCATGTTGAGCGCTGCTTCGTTAGCGCCGCCGTGAGCGGGGCCCCAGAGGCAGGCAATGCCGGCGGCGATGCAGGCGAACGGGTTGGCGCCCGACGAACCGGCGAGACGGACGGTCGAGGTCGAGGCGTTCTGCTCATGATCGGCGTGCAGGATGAAGATGCGGTCCATGGCGCGGGCAAGCACCGGATTGACCACATATTCCTCGCAAGGCACGGCAAAGCACATGCGCAGGAAGTTCGAGGCGTAGTCGAGGTCGTTCTTCGGATAAACGAAGGGCTGGCCGATATGGTACTTGTAGGCCATGGCGGCAAGCGTCGGCATCTTGGCGATCATGCGCAGGCTGGCGACCATGCGCTGGTGCGGATCGGTGATGTCGGTGGAGTCGTGATAGAAGGCCGACAGCGCGCCGACGCAGCCGCACATGACGGCCATCGGATGCGCATCGCGGCGGAAGCCGGTGAAGAAGCGGCTCATCTGCTCGTGCACCATGGTGTGGTGCGTCACGCGGTAATCGAAATCCTTCTTCTGCACGGTGGTCGGCAGTTCGCCGTAAAGCAGGAGGTAGCAGACTTCGAGGAAGTCGCCGTGCTCGGCGAGCTGCTCGATCGGATAGCCGCGATGCAGCAGGACGCCTTCGTCGCCGTCGATGTAGGTGATTTTCGATTCACAGGATGCGGTCGAGGTAAAACCCGGATCGTAGGTGAAGGAAGCCGTGTTCTTATACAGGGCACCGATATCGATAACGCTCGGGCCGATCGTGCCGCTTTTGACAGCAAGGTCGACAGACTTGTCACCGATTTTTATTGTAGCGCTTTGATCCGTCATGCTGATCCTCCGAAATGGCGGTGGCGCCATAAAAGCGCCATAGGGGTTAAGCGTCCTCACCGATAGCTATATGATCGCGAGGCTAATGCCAAGTTACCGTGACGGCATTTTGTGCATTGCGGTATCATCTTTTAGGCACTGCAGCGATGAGCCGCACGCATATCGGAAGCCGATGATTCGACTGGTCTTTTGGCGCTCGCGATTTTCCCTCATATTTCAATCGATTATTCTTGCCGGATTTGATTGGAGGTTGCATTCTGGCCGCCTTCGCAGCCGGGCTTGGGCGGTTTCATGCAGGAGTTAACGACAGTCGAATTGCGGCCGGAAGCAGGCGAAGGTGCTGCCGACTCCTCCCGTTTTTCACCACCTGTCGTGGTGCCGCGACCGACACGGACGCAGTCGGCGACACCATTGCGCCACCGGCTGCCGGCCGCAGCTTCGCAATTGCTGCGGGCCGGCATGCGCATGCTGGGCGAGGAGGCGGACCATGGGCGCCTGCTGCTGTTCTCGCCGGTCTTCCTCGGCGCCGGGTCAGCCGTCTGGTTTCTCGCGGCATCGGATTTTCCTCTCGTTGCATCGCTGCTCTGCCTGTTGGCGCTGACCGTGGCGGTTCTCATCGCCAGCCGCGGCCGGGCGGCGGTGCGGGCAACGCTGCTGGCGCTTGCGCTCGTGGCCTGCGGCATGGTCTCTGCGCAGCTCGAGAGCTGGCGGATTTCCACTATGATCCTCGATTCCGCCGTGACGACGACGGTGACCGGCCGCGTCGAGCGGCGCGAAGGCGATGGTCGCGGGCGGTGGCGCTACATTCTTGCCGTCACCGGCACTGAGGCGCCACAGGTGAAGCGGCCGCCCGAACGCATAACCGTGATCGCCCGCGGCGCCGACGCGCCCTTCGAGATCGGCGACATAATCAGCGGCAGGGCGCGGCTGACGCCGCCCGCAGGCCCAGCGCTTCCCGAGCTCAACGACTTCTCCTTCAGTGCCTATTTCGACGGCATCGGCGCCAACGGTTTCTTCTACGGTGCGCCGACGAAGGTCGATGCGCAGGCAGGTCCCCAGGCTGCAAGATCGACGGCGGAAGCGCTGCTCGAAGGGCTCTACCGGCTGCGCAGCGGGATTGGCGACCGCATAAGGTCGATCCTGCCCGGCGACACCGGTGCTTTTGCCGCTGCTCTGGTGACGGATGAGCGGCGCGCCATTTCGGATACGACGACGGAGGCGCTGCGCCAGTCCGGTCTGGCTCATATCATCGCCATCTCCGGTCTCAACATGGCGCTGTCGGCCGGCATCTTCTTCGTCGGCTTCCGGATGCTGCTCAGCCTCTTTCCAGGCATCGCTGAGGCCTACCCGACGAAGAAGATCGCTGCCGCCGGCGCGCTCATCGCCGTCACCGCCTATTTCCTGATCTCCGGCTTTGCGGTCTCTGCAGAACGCGCCTTCATCATGATGGCCATCATGTTGATTGCGGTCTTCTTCGACCGGCCGTCGATCAGCCTGCGCAATGTCGCGCTCTCCGCTCTCGTCATCATTGCCATTTCGCCGTCCGAGGTCTTGGGACCGAGCTTCCAAATGTCCTTTGCCGCGACATTGGCACTGGTCTCGGGCTATCAGCTGTGGAAGGACCGGCGCGTCCGCGAAAACGCCTTTCTGAAGCTGCCGATCATCCGGCCGTTCGTTACGGTTGCCGGTTTCTTCGGCGGCGTCTTCCTGACCTCGCTGATCGGCGGTTTTTCAACCGCGCTGTTTTCGATCGAGCATTTTCATCGCCTGACCGCCTACGGCCTGCCGGCAAACCTCGCGACGATGCCGATCATCTCCTTCATCATCATGCCGGCAGGTCTGCTGGCGATGCTGCTCATGCCTTTCGGTCTGGATGTTTGGGCTTGGAAGATCGTCGGATTCGGCCTCGATTTGGTGATCGCGGTCGCAAAGACGGTGTCCGGCTGGGGTGGCAATATCGACGTCGGCCGCTTGCCCGCCTGGTATTTCGCCGTCGCCGTGGCAGGCTTTCTGCTGCTGACGCTGCTCCGCACCCGGTTGCGCCATGTCGGCACATCGATCATCGCGGTCGCAACACTCATCCTGCTGCTTCTGCCGGTTCCCCGGCCGCCGGATCTGGTGATTTCGGAGGATGGCAGTCTCGTCGCGGTCGTCGAGGCGGCGGCAATGGCTTCCAACCGTGAAAGACCGCCGGACTTCATCTTCGACCAGTGGCAGCGAGCGCTGGTCCTGCCGAGGCATGATCCGCCGAAGATGCTGGATGGTCCTGCTATCCCGCCTGAGGGAGAAGACCGCCGCGTCAGGCTTTCCCGCGATCAGCAGAACGAAGCAAGGACCGCGATGCGGACGGCCGCAGCGGGCGGTGACGCAAACCGCTTTTCCTGCGTCAAGAAGGCCTGGTGCATATCAAGGCTTGGCAATGGTCGGGTGGTAACCGTCATCGACAACGCCGCCTATCTCGGCCCGGCGTGCGACGCGGCCGATATAGTCGTGACGTCGGTCCGCCTTCGCTTCAACAATTGCCGTTCAGGTGCGACGCTCTTCACCGGTGAGACGTTGCGCAGGACCGGTTCCATCGAGTTGCGCTTCACGGACACTGGCCTGGAGGTCGCAACCGCATTCGATGTATTGTCGCGGCCATGGATGCGCCATCGTGCCTATGACTGGCGCAGCAACAGTTTTACCGAATCCGGCCTGGCCAATGTCAGTGATATCGGCGAATGAGACCGACGAGTTTACCCTGAACCTTGACACGGTCCGGCCCGAAAATCCGGGTCTCGTAAGCTGGGTTGGCCGCTTCCAGCGCGATCGAGGCGCCCTTGCGGCGGAAGCGCTTGAGTGTCGCTTCTTCGTCGTCGACGAGAGCAACGACGATGTCGCCAGGACTTGCGGTGCTGCCGTTGCGGATGATCACGGTGTCGCCGTCGAAGATGCCGGCGTCGATCATCGAATCGCCCTTGACCTCGAGCGCATAATGTTCACCGGAGCCGAGCATGTCGGCCGGAACGACGATGTCGTGGGTATTGTTCTGGATCGCCGAGATCGGCACACCGGCAGCGATTCGGCCCATGACCGGCACGGAGACCGAGTTGCCGTTGTCGGCGACGGGTTTTGCGGGAGCAGGAGTGGCAACCGGCTGCGGCTTGCCGAGGCTGCCCTCGATGACGCTCGGCGAAAAGCCGCGCCGGGGCTGAATGCTGGGGCTGTAGGCCTCCGGAAGCTTGATGACCTCGATCGCGCGGGCGCGATTCGGTAGGCGGCGAATGAAGCCTCGCTCCTCAAGCGCTGTAATCAAGCGATGAATCCCGGACTTGGAGGCGAGGTCCAGGGCATCCTTCATTTCGTCGAAAGATGGCGGAACGCCGGATTCCTTCATGCGCTCATGAATGAAAAGGAGAAGCTCCTGTTGTTTGCGCGTGAGCATCGACGTTGTGACCTCGTGATTGAAACAAATCCAGAACAGACACTATATGTTCCATATGTGTTCCGCAAGTAGCTAAATTTCCGTAAAACTTGGCGCCAACTCGTTGAGATTTTTATTTTCATTCGCCGGAGTGGGACACAAGTCTTGACGTTTCCAGGAGGGACATCATGAACGAGCATTCCGCCAAACCGCACCCGCTGGATCATGTCCTGCTGCCGGTCGTCAATATCGATCTGGCGCGCGAAAGGCTCGGCAAGCTCGGCTTCACCGTTGCCGCCGATGCGCGCCATCCCTTCGGAACGGAAAACGCCTGCGTCTTTTTTGCCGACAAGACCTATCTGGAGCCACTCGGGATTGCGAGCGTCGAGGAGAGCGAGGCATCGGCACGCCAAGGCAATGTCTTCACGGCCCGCAACCAGGCCTTTCGTTTCCGCTGCGGCGAGGAGGGGCTTTCGGGGCTGGCTTTCGGCAGCAAGGATGCCGGCACCGATCATCAGAATTTCGTCGGCAACGGATCGAGCGCCGGCGAGATGCTGCAGTTCACCCGGCCGATGACGATGCCGGACGGTTCCGAGACGATTGCGGGCTTCAAGCTGGCTTTCGCCGGCGACCTGCGCGCGCCCGATCTCCTGCTTTTCACCGTCGAGCGCGTCAATCCGCTGCCGGCCGACCGCGCCGCGCTGGAAACACACGCCAATGGCGTCACCGGCATAGTCGAGATTGCGCTTTGCACGCCGGAGCCGGCCGCCTTCGCTGCCTTCGTCAGCCTTGCCGTGGCGCAATCGGCAGTCGAAAAAACCGGTTTCGGCTTCAATATCGCGGCGTCAAATGCCAAAATCAGCCTGATGACGCCGGAAGGGCTGGATGCCTATTTCGACATCGCCGGCTCATGCGCAGATCGCGGCCTGCGCGGCCGGGCAATCCTCTTTGCTGTCGTCGATCTTGCCGTGACAGAAGCGCATTTGGCTGCTAACGGGGTGACATACACGCGCAAGAACAATCGCATTCTGGTGAAGCCCGCGCCCGGGCAGGGCACGCTCTTCGCTTTCGAGGAAACACGATGAGCACTGATACGAATTCCGAGGTCAGGATCGGCGAAGGCCAAGGCCAGGTCACCTTTTCCAATACCGGCCGCCTGTCGCTGATTGCCGGTCCCTGCCAGATGGAGAGCCGCGACCACGCCTTCATGGTTGCCGGCACGCTGAAGGAGCTTTGCGGAAAGCTCGGCATCGGCCTCGTCTACAAGAGCTCCTTCGACAAGGCGAACCGGACCTCGCTCTCGGCTGAACGCGGTATCGGGATCGAAAAGGGCATAGAGATCTTTGCCGACCTCAAGAAGGAATTCGGCTTTCCCGTCCTGACCGACATTCATACCGCCGAGCAATGCGCGGAGGTGGCAAAGATCGTCGACGTCCTGCAGATCCCGGCCTTCCTCTGCCGCCAGACCGACCTTCTCATCGCCGCCGCCAAGACCGGCCGCGTCGTCAACGTCAAGAAGGGCCAGTTCCTCGCTCCCTGGGATATGAAGAACGTCCTGAAGAAGCTCAATGCCAGCGGCAATCCGAACGTGCTGCTGTGCGAGCGCGGAGCCTCATTCGGCTACAATACGCTGGTTTCCGACATGCGTTCGCTGCCGATCATGGCAGCGATGGGCGCGCCCGTTATCTTCGATGCGACCCATTCCGTGGCGCAGCCGGGCGGGCAGGGCGAATCCTCCGGCGGTCAGCGAGAATTCGTGGAGACCCTGGCGCGCGCCGCAGTGGCTGCCGGTATTGCCGGTGTCTTCGTCGAAACCCATCAGGACCCCGACAACGCCCCTTCCGACGGCCCGAACATGGTCTATCTCAAGGACATGCCGCGGCTTCTCGAAAAGCTGCTTGCCTTCGATGCGGTCGCCAAGGCTTGACGTTCAACAGTCTGACATGATCGTGCTATAGGCCGGGAAGGCTGGTCCGAAGGCTGGAAATTGCGGCATTGTAATTTGCACGCCTTCGACTAAGACAGGTTTCGAACCGACTTATCATCCACCGAGCAGGAAGAACCCATGACTGCAATCACCGATATCATCGCCCGTGAGATTCTCGATAGCCGTGGCAACCCCACCGTCGAAGTCGATGTCTATCTCGAAGATGGCAGCATGGGCCGCGCGGCCGTTCCCTCGGGCGCCTCGACGGGCGCGCATGAGGCGGTCGAACTGCGTGACGGCGGCAAGCGCTATCTGGGCAAGGGCGTCGAAAAGGCGGTCGAAGCCGCCAACACCGAGATTTTCGACGCGATCGGCGGCATCGACGCCGAAAACCAGATCCAGATCGACAACATCATGATCGAGCTGGACGGCACGCCGAACAAGTCGCGCCTCGGCGCCAACGCCATCCTCGGCGTGTCGCTCGCCGTCGCCAAAGCCGCTGCCCAGGCCTCCGGCCTGCCGCTCTATCGTTATGTCGGCGGCGCTTCCGCCTGCCTGCTGCCGGTGCCGATGATGAACATCATCAATGGTGGTGCCCATGCCGACAACCCGATCGATTTCCAGGAATTCATGATCCTGCCGGTCGGCGCCGATTCGATCGCTGAAGCCGTGCGCATGGGTTCGGAAGTCTTCCATACGCTGCGCAAGGAACTTGCGAGCCAGGGCCATAACACCAATGTCGGCGACGAAGGCGGTTTCGCACCGGGCCTGAAGAGCGCGCCTGAGGCCCTCGACTTCATCATGAAGTCGATCGAGAAAGCCGGCTACAAGCCGGGCGACGACATGTGCCTCGGCCTCGACTGTGCCTCGACCGAATTCTTCAAGGACGGCAAATACGTTCTCGAAGGTGAAGGCCGCACGCTGGAATCGGGCGCCATGGCCGAATATCTGGCCGAGCTCGCCGCCAACTATCCGATCATCTCGATCGAGGACGGCATGGCCGAAGACGACTGGGACGGCTGGAAGACGCTGACCGACCTGGCCGGCAAGAAGACCCAGCTCGTCGGCGACGATCTCTTCGTCACCAACTCCGCCCGTCTTCGCGACGGTATCCGCATGGGCGTCGCCAACTCGATCCTCGTCAAGGTCAACCAGATCGGCTCGCTGACGGAAACGCTCGACGCCGTCAACACGGCGCACAAGGCGGCCTATACCGCCGTCATGTCGCATCGCTCCGGCGAGACCGAAGATTCGACCATCGCCGATCTCGCGGTCGCCACCAACTGCGGTCAGATCAAGACCGGCTCGCTGTCGCGTTCCGACCGTCTTGCCAAGTACAACCAGCTGATCCGTATCGAAGAGGGCCTCGGCCCGCAGGCCCAGTATGCCGGCCGCTCGATCATTCGCGGCTGATCGGATCTGATTTTCAATGGCTTGACCCGTGCCTTCCCGGCGCGGGTTTTTTCTTGCCCGTTTTTTAGAGTCAACGAACGGTTAATCTCTGCGCGCTAGATTGAACGAATTGGTAATGCGTTCAAGAGCATGCGTGTATGTGGACAAAGCATCATAAAAAGAGAAGAATCGGTCGCTTCGTCATTCCGGCCATGACGGTCGCCTTCCTTTCCTACTTCGGTTATCATTGCATCCATGGCGATTACGGCCTGCGCGCGACGGAGACGTTCGAGCGTCAGCGTGTCGCGCGTGAAAAAGAGCTTGCCGTCTTGAAAGCAAAGCGCGAACATCTGGAAAATCAGGTCGCGCTCCTCAGTGACGGCTCGCTTGACAAGGATATGTTGGACGAAAAAGCGCGTTATCAGCTCAATATGTCGCGCGCGGATGAGATCGTCGTATTCAACCACTATTCCAATTAACCGGAAACAGGTTAATTAGAATTTTCGTAGTTGTTCCAATAATTTAGCGCCGAATACGAGCCATGCAATTATGGCATTGCTGCGGTCATATTTCTTCCCTATGGTACGCGCCACCAAGAAACGACAAACCCATAGGGAGGGTTGAATGGCGCCGCGAAAGACCGCGACCGTTTCCAGCCGCAAAACTGCAGCAAAACCGGCAGCCAAAGCATCGAATGGAGGCCCGGTAGCCGACTTCGATCGCGATGAAGAGCTCAAGGCCTATCGCGAGATGCTGTTGATCCGCCGCTTCGAGGAGAAGGCCGGTCAGCTTTACGGCATGGGCTTCATCGGCGGCTTTTGTCACCTCTATATCGGTCAGGAAGCTGTCGTCGTCGGCATGCAGATGGCGCAGAAGGAAGGCGACCAGGTCATCACCGCCTATCGCGACCACGGCCACATGCTGGCAACCGGCATGGAAGCGCGCGGCGTCATGGCGGAACTGACCGGGCGTCGCAGCGGCTATTCCCACGGCAAGGGCGGCTCGATGCACATGTTCTCGAAAGAGAAGCATTTTTACGGCGGTCACGGCATCGTCGGCGCCCAGGTCTCGCTCGGAACGGGTCTTGCCTTTGCAAACCGCTATCGCGGCAATGATAATGTCTCCATCGCCTATTTTGGCGACGGCGCTGCCAACCAGGGCCAGGTCTACGAGAGCTTCAACATGGCTGCTCTCTGGAAGCTGCCGATCGTCTATATCGTCGAGAACAACCGTTACGCCATGGGTACGTCGACCGCGCGCGCCACTGCGCAGTCGAACTACTCGCTTCGCGGATCGGGCTTCGGCATCCCCGGCATTCAGGTCGACGGCATGGACGTCCGCGCCGTCAAGGCGGCGGCCGACGAGGCGCTCGAACATTGCCGCTCCGGCAAGGGCCCGATCATTCTCGAAATGCTGACCTATCGTTATCGCGGTCACTCGATGTCCGACCCGGCGAAGTATCGCTCCAAGGACGAAGTGCAGAAGATGCGCTCCGATCACGACCCGATCGAACAGGTGAAGGCGCGCCTCGTCGAAAAGGGCTGGGCTTCCGAAGACGATCTGAAGGCGATCGACAAGGATGTCCGCGACATCGTCGCCGACAGCGCCGATTTCGCCCAGGCCGATCCGGAGCCGGATGTATCCGAGCTCTATACCGACATTCTGCTCTAATCGGGGAGGGAACCCATGCCTATCGATATCCTCATGCCCGCCCTCTCTCCGACTATGGAAGAAGGCACACTGTCCAAATGGCTGAAGCAGGAAGGTGACAAGGTCACCTCAGGCGACGTGATCGCCGAAATCGAAACCGACAAGGCGACGATGGAAGTCGAAGCCGTCGACGAAGGCGTCATCGGCAAGCTTCTGGTTCCTGCCGGAACCGAAGGCGTCAAGGTGAACGCCAAGATCGCCGTTCTCCTGCAGGACGGTGAATCCGCATCCGACATGTCTGCGTCCGCTCCGGTAGCAGCGCCGGCTGCTGCACCACAGGCAGCGCTGGAGGAAAAGCCGGCTGCCGCAACTCCGGCATCCGCACCCCTTCCGGCCGAGCCGAAGGCCGTCGTTCCGAACGATCCTGAAATCCCGGCCGGCACCGAAATGGTGTCGACGACCGTGCGCGAAGCGCTCCGCGACGCCATGGCCGAGGAAATGCGCGCCGACGAAAACGTCTTCGTCATGGGCGAGGAAGTCGCCGAATATCAGGGCGCCTACAAGGTCACGCAGGGGCTGCTGCAGGAGTTCGGCCCCCGCCGCGTCGTCGATACGCCGATCACCGAGCATGGCTTTGCCGGCGTCGGCGTCGGTGCCGCCATGGCCGGCCTTCGCCCGATCGTCGAATTCATGACCTTCAACTTCGCCATGCAGGCGATCGACCAGATCATCAATTCTGCCGCCAAGACGCTTTACATGTCCGGCGGCCAGATGGGCGCTCCGATCGTCTTCCGCGGCCCGAATGGTGCTGCGGCTCGCGTCGGCGCCCAGCACAGCCAGGATTATGCAGCCTGGTATAGCG
>NZ_VSZV01000201.1:0-12472 GCF_008919455.1 Rhizobium sp. PEPV16 | reverse complement strand
TGTCAATCTCAATGCCATCGCTGCGGCAGTCATCGGCGGCACGAGCCTGTTCGGCGGGCGCGGCAGTGCCTATTCAGCCCTTCTCGGCGTCATCGTCATCCAGTCGATCGCCAGCGGGCTGACGCTTCTCGATCTGTCGTCGTCGCTTCGATACATGATCACCGGCGCTGTCCTGGCCGTCGCCGTCATCGTCGACTCGCTGGCACGCCGATCGCGAATTTCGCACGGCCGAGCCTAAAGCAACCAGAAAGCAGAGGAAGAAAATGGGACAGGATCTGTCTGGAAAAGTCGCGGCTGTCACCGGAGCGGCGTCGGGTATCGGCCTTGAATGCGCCAAGACCATGCTTGCCGCGGGCGCTCGGGTCGTGCTGGTCGACCGGAATGAAGACGCCTTGAAGGAAATCTGCTCGAAACTCGACGCCAACGCCATTCCCTTGGTCATCGATCTCATCGATCCGAAAAGCGTCGAACGGATGATGCCTGAGATTCTGGAGAAAGCCGGCCAGCTGGACATCTTCCACGCCAATGCCGGCTCCTATATCGGCGGCGAGGTGCTGGGCGGCGACCCGGATGCCTGGGACCGGATGCTCAACCTGAACATCAACGCCGCCTTCCGTTCGGTGCATGCCGTTTTGCCGCATATGGTCGAGCGCAAGACCGGGGATATCATCCTGACGAGTTCCGTCGCCGGCATGATCCCCGTCGTCTGGGAGCCGATTTATACGGCCTCGAAACACGCGGTCCAGGCATTCGTCCACACGCTGAGGCGGCAGGTGGCCAAGCATGGCTTGCGCGTCGGCGCTGTCGCTCCAGGCCCAGTCGTCACCGCCCTTCTCAGCGATTGGCCGCAGGAGAAGTTAGACGAGGCGCTCGCAGCCGGCGGCCTGATGGAGGCGAACGAAGTGGCCGAAGCCGTGCTCTTCATGCTGACACGCCCACGCAACATCACCATCCGCGATCTCGTCATCCTGCCGCAGAGCGCCGACATCTGACGAAAGTGCATCCGCCTTCTACACTCGCGAACCCACTCAAGAGGAAACGGCCATGATCTTCGACAGATTTCGCCTGAACGGACAGGTGGCGCTGGTGACTGGCGGCACGCGCGGCATCGGGCTTGCCATCGCCGAGGCGCTCGGCGAGGCGGGTGCTAAAGTCATCATCACCGGCAGAACCCGCAATCCGGCCGCGGAAGATCAGCTCTCCAAGGCCGGCGTGGATTGCGATTTCATCGCCGTCACCCTGACGAAGGAAAGCGCTGCCGCCGAACTCGTCGCTGAGACTCTTTCGCGGGCGGGGCGGCTCGACATCCTCGTCAACAATGCCGGCATCGCCATTCACGGCGACAGCGGCGAATTTCCCGATACCATCTGGCGCGAGATCATGACGGTCAATGTCGACGCCGTCTTTCGCGCCTGCCGCGCCGCATTAGCACCGATGCGGCGCCAAGGCGGCGGCGCCATCCTCAATATCGGCTCGATATCGGGCATCGTGTCCAACATTCCCCAGAACCAGGTCGCCTATAATACCTCCAAGGCGGCGGTCCACATGATGACGAAAAGCCTCGCCAGCGAAGTTGCCGCCGAGAATATCCGCGTCAACGCCATCGCCCCCGGCTATATCGAGACCGATCTGTCGCGCGGCGGCATCGACAATCCCGACTGGTTCCCAATCTGGCGCGGCATGACCCCGATGGGACGCGTCGGGCAGCCGGAGGAGGTGGCGGGTGCCGCATTGTTCCTCTGCTCGGCGGCGGCAAGTTATGTCACCGGCGAAGTGCTGGTTATCGACGGCGGTTATACGACGCGGTGAGACGTGAACAGGAGATGGGGGGAGGGTGGCTCGCAATAGCTTGGTCGGGGCGAGGTTCTCTCCTGCCGTCATATGGACAGCACATGCTCACGCCAGGCAATCAAGCATCCACTGGACTCCAAAGCGATCAGTGAGCTTACCATAATAGCTTCCCCATGGCTGGACGGCGAGCGGTGTCGTAATCTTGCCCCCCTCGGCCAGCCGTGCGAAGAGGCTGGCGGTACTGTCTCGGTCGTCCATGATCAGCATATGGGCGGAACCTCGCATCGGCTCGGCATCGTGATTGTCCGAGGCGAAGAACAGAATACCAGGTCCTTCGAAACGAGCGTGCATCACCTTGCCCCGCATGGCTTCGCTGGCAACGGGCATCCCGTCTGCGCCGTGGCGCTCCAATTGCGTGATCCGACCAAGCCCGCACTCGGCATAGAAGGCGAGCGCCTCTTCGCAACCGGTGGAAAAGAACAGATAGTTGGCAAGCTGCATGGTCTGGCTCCGTCAAGGCGCTGGACCGCGACGCCTGGTATCGCCGGCCCGGCATTGCATCAAGTCTGAGATTTCCGAGCGTACGCCGCCATCGTTACGAGGCGGCAACCGCACCCTGGATGGCGCCGACGAGATCGGCGTTGTTATAGCTGCGGCCGGCGATACCCCAGGCCCCTTCAGGCGCGTAGACGATGTTCGACCATATATGCTCACGCTTGAGCCGGCCTTCGGCGGCCTGTTCGATGACATCGGCCGCTTTTTCGAAGAAGGACTGTTTTGCTTCAGCGCTCACCAGCGCTATCTCGGGCAGCTTGAGCTCAACGAAGGCTGCAGCAATCGGCTCTCCCGCCGCAAGTACATGCTCCCGCGGCAGCACGTTGATCGTGCCGATAATATTGGCTGTCATGAAGTCATTGCCGGTCAAGCCGGCGGCATCGAGCACTGCGTCCGTCAATCCGGCAAAGGCCTGCGCCTGGGCCTCCTGTGAGAGCAGGCCTTCGGGTACGGTGAGCGTGATGGGCATCGCATGTCTCCTTGTTTGAACCGTGACCGTTTTTAATATATACCGATCACTCTTTATGCATACACATCGATCACTCTCCTAGCAAGACATAAAGAGTGATCGCTCTTAAAAGGGACATGCATGCGATACAGTGCGGGACATAAGCAGGAGACTCGAACGCGCGTCATTGCCGCGGCTGGACAGGTTTTTAGAAAGGAAGGCTATGGCGGTGCGGGCATCGATGCATTGACCAAGGCGGCAGGCGTGACCAACGGTGCCTTCTACGGACATTTCAAGTCCAAGGGCGAAGCCTTTCGCACCGCCGTGCTAACCGGCCTCGAAGATCTGCGGCAAGGAATTGCGGCGCTAAAGGCCAGTCAACCGAAAGACTGGCTGACGACATTCGTCGGCTACTATCTCGGCTATAAAAGAACCTGCGACCTGGCCGAGAGCTGCGCTCTGCCGAGCCTTTCCCCCGACGTCATGCGCGCAGACGATGAAACACGAAGCGCCTATACGGCAGAACTCAAACGTCTCATCGAGGAAGTTGCGGTCGGCTTGCCGGAGAGTGAGATACCGGGTCAATCCAAAAGGCGCCGGGAAGATCAGGCGATCTTGCTGCTCGCCATGCTCAGTGGCGGTGTGACCCTCGCCCGCGCTGCTTCAGACCCGGCGCTGTCCAAACGCATTGCAGATGTCATCGCGCAGGCTGCATTGACGACGATAGAGCCTGGAAACTGATCCACTGGCTTGGCGACATCACCTTGCTCAGGGGACGCCTTTCCGAGCAATGTTCCGATCAGTCTCTGGAACGTCAGCTCGGTCCGGGGATGGTGATTTCGAACTTGGTGCCGGCGCTGGTCGTCTTCACCAGGCGGATCGTACCGCCATGAGAGCTCAGCATGGCACGGACGATACCGAGGCCCATGCCGGTACCGCCCTGTTCGCGGCGGGTTGAGAAGAACGGCTGAAAGATGCGTTGGCGATTTGCCTCGGAAATACCGCTGCCGTCGTCACAGACAAGAATGACGGCTGTTCGGGCATCGACCGATATTCTGAGTTCCAACAGCGTGGCACCGTGCTGAAGAGCGTTTTCGGCAAGATTGGCAAACACGATGCCGGCTGCCTCCTGGGGAAGAGCAACCGATATTTCCGTATCGCCGGCGCCGGAAATATTGAGAGCGGGAAATCGCCCGCGCAGTGAGGATATGATGTCCGTGATGCTGCTTCTGCCCTCGGCGACAGGCGTTTCCGCCTGCGCAAGTTCCCTCAGCCGCTGCAACAATGCATCGAGCCGGACGGCATCGGCGATGATGTTGTCGAGAAAGTGCAAACGCTGCGCCTTCGTCATCGGCCTTTCGGCATCGTCATCGCGCAAAAGCTCTGCCGCACCGCGGATGGCCGTCAGCGGCGATTTCAGTTCGTGGGAGACATGGGCGGCAAAGGAGCGAACATATTCGGTGCGATCGACCAGTTTTCCGGCGAGATCGAGGAAGCTTTGCGACAGGACGGCGATCTCGCGCGTTCCATAGCTTTCAAGCGGCTGGATTGCTCCCTTGCCGCCGCGGGCGATCTCTTCCGTCCGGGCGATCAAAGCGTCGATAGGCCCGGTGATGGTGCGCGTCAGCACATAGGCAACGCCGAGCGTCAGTATGAAGGCGACGACGAGGGCGCCGATCTCCGCTGGTGCCATCCGGTTCGAACTCGCCTCCACGGCACGAAACCAGATGACGATCAGGATCGGCAGCGCCATGACCGCGAGAAGCACGACATAGACGATCAGCGCCAGCGTCGGCCGCCATTTCGTCCTGATTTTCGGTGCCGACATCAGGCCTTCCTCCCGCTTTCGATGCCGAGTTTGAAGCCGATGCCGTGAACGGTTGCAATGATCGCGGAACCGCCGACCGCCAGGAACTTGGCCCTGATGTTGCGGATATGGCTGTCGATCGTCCGGTCAGCGACATAGGTTCCAGCGCCATAGGCCGCCGCCATCAGCTGTTCGCGGCTGAAGACCATATCGGGGCGTGACAATAATGCGTTCAGGATTGCGAATTCGAGCGCTGTCATTGCGATGGTGCTCTCGCCAAACATAACCGTCCTGCCACGCCGATCCAGGCTGAGTTCACCGGCGACAAGGGTGGCGTGGCGTCTATCAGCCCCCGCTTCATTGCTGCTGCGCTTCAAAATCGCCTTGACCCTAGCCACGAGTTCGCGCGGACTGAACGGCTTGGTGACATAATCGTCCCCGCCGATTTCGAGACCGAGCACCCTGTCGATCTCCTCGTCGCGCGCCGAAAGGAACAGGATCGGCAATGCCGACGTCTTGCGGATATGGCGACAGACCTCCAGGCCGTCCATGTCGGGCATGCCGATATCGAGGATGATGAGATCGATGTTGCCGCGGCGGAAGGCCGTCATCGCCTCGGTGCCGTTACGGGCGGCCATCGATGCCAGGCCGGCGCGCTCAAGGGCGAAGCAAATCACGTCGCGGATATGAGGTTCGTCATCGACGACGAGAATGCGGGGCGCCATCACCAGTCCTGCATTGGTTTGTCGTGCCTGTTGTTATCGTTCTCGTTCTGTCTTGCAATGGGAGCCAGAAGATAACTCTCCAACCGCGCCGCCCGGAAGGTCCAGTTCCGCCAGTCCCGCCGGCGCATCTCAAAATTCCTGGCGAGGTAGTACCGAACTGTCGCAGCTTGGCTCCTCTGGTCGATCAGGTGATCCGGCAGCTTGAGGAGGTAGAGATCGAGCGCCGGAATGACGGAAGGACCGAGCGAGGAGAGATAATCGAGGTCGAGCGGCGGGCCTTCATGGCTGATCTCCTGGCTGTGGGCGACATTGAAGCGGGCGATGACATCAGGGAAATCGATGAAGGCGCTGATATAGAGCACAGCAATCAGGGAAGCGAGGTTTGCGGCGATCAGCCACTCGTTGGATCGGTTGAGCAGAATGCGCAGCAGGATCAAGACAAGGCCGAAAGCGACGAGGCCCATCCAGAGACCGGCGGCGACGCGCAGTTCCGTCAGCGAATAGGCCTCGACGTAAAGCCCAAGCCGCAGCATCGAGGACAGGCAGAGAAGAATGTTCTGACCGATCCAGGCGTGGACGAGGCCGCGGATCAGCGAATTTTGATCGCCAGGCCCGCCGCGCCGCATGGCGAAGAGAACAAAACCGGCGGCCAGAAGCGCCGTCGCAATCAGCGGATAGGCGCCGCGATGAGCGTATTCGGCATAGCTCATGTGATCGGGCAGGTCTGCGCCGCCCCAGAGATAGACGAGATCGAGAAGTGTCTGCACGGCAAAGAGCGCGTTGAAGAGGAGCAGCGACCGCAGCAGGGAGGCCTGGCCGAACAGTGCATTTCTGGTCGGTACGATGACGAACGCCCTGCTGGCTTGCGACCTCGCAATGCGCCGCTTCAGGCGCGGCCGCAACATCGCCCAGACCACAGTAGCGATCATCATCCAGAAGCCGATCCGCCAAAGGTCGAGAAACTGCAACAGAACGGCAAAGCGGATGCTGCGCAGCGCGATCTCGATAAGCGGGTTTGCAGCCGCAAAGAGGAACACGAAGACTGCGGCGAGAGCGAGCGGCATGATCCAGAGGCCGACGCCCTGCCAAACGACGGTGAAGGAGAAACGTTTGGCCGGCGTCTTAAGATATTTCCTAATATCGCCGGCAAGCCGCAAGGGAATGACAAGAGTGAAACGGAGAAACACCAGCGGCAGACCGGTCAGACTGCGAGGCATAGGCCTGGCGCCGACGAGAGCAACCGCTATCAGCGCACTGAAGCAAAGGGCGATGCCGGTTAATGAGGGCGCTTCCAGCAGAGGTGCCGACGCCAGAACCGCGAAACCAAGCAGGAGTGCAGGCATTGACGGCGCCCGGACCTTCCCGGCCGAAAGTAGAATGCCGGCGCAGACGGCGAGCGCAAACAGGAAAAGGTTTATGCCGGGCATCTGACCAAAGATCAGAAAATCAGCCAGCGCCACCAGCGCAAATAGCGTGGCAATCCGGCCGCCGCCACGCCTGATCGGCATTGCTTCTGTCAGGGTGTCGGTTGTGTCCATTGGTGCTCCTCTCGCAGATGCCGCTTTTCGATCACGATGAGCATGGTTGCTGGGGTCTCCTCGGAGGCGGTTCCTCGAGGCCAGCTCGCCTCCGTCAGCCACCATCCGTCATTGCGGAGGCGATCCGGCAAAGCCGGACGGTGTGGCGCGAGGGGGATGTCGTTCTTGCTCATGGCGGAAGAATGCCGCGCCAAATTGCAGATTTTGTGCAGAGAGTGAGCAGCAATTCAGGAAAATCACCCGGACCTATGAGGTCATGCAGCAGGCCTCTCCAGATCATCGTGTGAAGATAGCCTAGTAGAATTTACGATTGCCGCGGACGGCTCTTTCCATTCGCGCGGGACGGCGTCGCCGGCCTGTTTCCGGCGATCGGGATCGAGGCAATCAGCCTGGCGAGAGCCGCCTGGGATCGTACCCCCGTTTTGCCAAAGCATCGGCCGGTGTGGGTTTTTACCGTGTTGGACGAAATTCCAAGAACCCGGGCAATCTCGGGCAGATTCATTCCGCTGCCGATCAGTGCGGCGACCCGGGTTTCGGCTTCGGTCAGGCCAAAGATGTGTTGCAGTTGTTGCGCTTGCCGACGCGTCTTCGCTTCCGGATCGACGATATGAATGAGGACGCGCGCTCCACTATCAACCGCATCCCATATCGAAACCGCTGTCGGTGCAAGCGGCGTGATCATCACCAGATAGGGCGGCAAACCCGATGGCCGGGAGATCGACAATGCCCCGTCGAAAGGCGTGTCTTCGCCATCGGCTATCAGCAAAGCCTGACGAATGGCGTTCACTAGGCGGGTGGATGTCTTCGAAATATGGGCGGCAAGTGAGGGTCTCTCGGATCGGCTGAGAAAAATGCCGTCGGCCTGCTTGAGCAGTGCTTCGGCAGCCGCATTCAAGAGAAGGACGGCACCCCGACTATCGATCAGCACGGCCGCATCCGCGATTGCATCGATCAGCCGTTGCGGCAATTCGGGTGCGCGGGCGATCCGGTTTACCTGAAAGGAAAGATCGATCGCCCGCGCCATATGCGGGCTCAGCCGCTCTAACCGTGCTGCCGCTTCCGCGGCATGCTCGTCTTGCTGACGAGACAGGAACAGAGCGACACCGCCGATACCTCCCCGCTCGTGCAGGCTCGCATGCGGCAGGAAGAGCTGATTGAAGATGTTTTGAGGCTCGCAGATATCGGCGTAAAACGCGGAATGCCTTACGGCCTCTGCATCGATCAACCTATTGCCGACTGCAATCTCGCCCGGCTTTACCTTCTCGAATTCGCGGGCATAGGGGTTGCCCGTGTAATGCTGAAGATAGAGCGCATTCAAATCTTCACGCATGCGGCCGGGGATCAGAAAGCTGCCGCGGCCATCAGGTGCCTGATAGACAATATTTCCGGCGACGGCACCGACGTAATCAACGATCGCGCACAGCGTATCCGGCCATAGTTCTGAACGGACCGCCGCCTGATAGACAGCATCAACGATATCGACATGATCCATATCAGCGCCGCTCGTTTTCACGATGATGGTTCCGCCAAATGCAACGATCGCACCATTTCGATTACTGCCTAAATGTCTGAGAGGCAAGATAGCGAGCCTCACCCGATCAGGCGATATCTTGCGCCGTCTCGTTCACCGAATGACTTACCGGGATTTGTGAGAAGATCGTTGAAGAAATGGAGAGGGCTTCATCTGAATCTTGGCGCGCGCTTGGCATTGTGAAGCAATTCGGAGGCGGTCGCGAACGGGCCGAAAAGTTTGAGCAGCAGCGCCTGTTCCTCGGCATCTATCCGATGGCGAGCGCAGAACTCGGTTACGGACCAGACTTTCGTCAGATCGTCTGTCTCGATTTGCTTGGGTTCGATGTGTTCGGTCAAGGGCGTGTCCTCCGAACTTCGAGACTACTCCTCCGCCGCGTCTATAAGAACTAGCTAAAAAGGATTATATACCGGCGTCCCGCCGGGCCTTGTATCAGAGTGGCGAATATGCGGACGCCCGCCGATTGCGCGGCGGGCGTCGTGTCTCACTGATCTATCGCTGCGGATCAAACACCGACGCCGTCGGGATGAGCATCCGTGCCGGTGATGTTCAGCGTCACCTTGGCAGTGTCCGTGTGGCCTTCGCCATCGGAGATCTTGTAGTAACGGAGAACTTCCGTGTACGTCTGACCTGCATCCAGATCCGAGGTCAGTTCATAGGTGAATGTGCCATCCGCCTTGACGTGGAACATGCCGTAGGTGCCGGCAACGTCGGTAACGGCGCCATCCTTGGCGTCTACCTGCTCGGTCAGGAACTGACGCAGGAACATCTTGCCGTTGTCGCCGGCAATGTCGTTGTCCAGAACGTTGCCGCCGATGGCGCTGCCTTCGGTGAAGCTGAAGGTATCCTCGACTGCGATCGGCTTGACTTGCGTTACGCCCTGGATGTTCAGGGTGAACAGGCCGACATCGGTATGACCGCTGCCGTCGGAGATCTTGTAGGAAACCTTCTCCTGGAACGATTCACCGTTGGCGAAACCGATCTTGGCGGCGTCGCTCAGGACATAGGTGTAGCTGCCGTCCGGCTTGACGAAAAAGGTGCCGTAATCGCCCTGGATTTCGGTAACCTGGCTGTTGCCCTGCTTGGCGCCTACGCTTGCGCCGTCGAAGGCGCGCAGGAACAAGTGGCCGTTGTCGGAGGAATCGTTGGAAAGCAGATTTCCGGAAATAACGTCGGTTTCTTGAAATGTTGCACTATCATCAGTTGCATGTATCGGCGAAGCCATTGCTCTCTCCTCAAAATGTTTATTAGCGGGTCAATTTCGACCTCAGCGAGCGGCTCCTTTAACAACCTATTAATACTACAAGTCAATGGCCTATTTAACGGAAGGTTAATTTCGATGGCGATCTTCGCGTTGCTTCCATTCTGGCGGAATAATGTCACTCCCGCGCAAAATTGAAGAAAATTCGGCAAAAACTATACCCGGCTAACTTGAATAAAATGGTACTGAGTATATCTGAAGGCGATTGGCGATGCCCCGCGCCAACCATCCGGGCTATCCGTTGCAATTCTGCTCGCTGAGCCCTATGTTGCTGATGTACCCGATCCAAGCTGAAATCCAAGCCGTTGCCGGCTGCGGATTGAGACGCTTATGGATCGGCGCGCGCCTTAAGGCTGCGTGATGGGCAATCCCACAAACAATCGATAACGCTGGCCAAGGCCGGCAAAGGATTTCTTTTTGAACAATACACATACAGTCACCGCGGTTGCGGCGGCGAATCCGCGTGAGGATGACGAGGCTGTCCGCAATGCTCCCAAGAGCTGGAAGCCGTTTCCCTGCCTTCTCACCCGCCGCGAATTGCAGGCTCTGATCGCCGAGCAGCTCGGCTGAGCGGCGATCGGCGCACCATCCCAAACAAGGAGAACTCGCAATGCAGGTACTCGTCAGAGACAACAATGTCGATCAAGCGCTCAGAGTCTTGAAAAAGAAAATGCAGCGCGAAGGGCTGTTCCGCGAAATGAAGGAACGGCGCGCCTATGAGAAGCCGTCCGAACGGCGCGTCAGGGAAAAGGCACAGGCGATCAGCCGACATCGCAAGGCTGCACGCAAGCAGATGCAGCGTGAAGGCCTGCTGCCCGGTCCGAAGCGGGCGGTGGCCGCTCGTTAGCGGCTTTATCCTCGCCAGCCTTCCCGGGCTTTGGCGGTTACATTCCCCTGAAAGGACAGACAATGGACGAACTCAATAGCCTCACCGTTTCGGAAGAACGCCTCGAGGATTGCCGCGATGTCGTGGCGCCGGATCTGCAGGATCTGATTCAACGCGCTCTGACATCGGGCTTTTCCCGGGAGGAAGTTCTCATCGCCGTCAGCGAACTGGTCGCCGAAGACTTTGCAATGGTCATGAAAACCCCAAGCGTCCATTGATCGACTGCGTGCCTCAATCACCTTGGGAATGGGCTCATTAGGCCCGCCGACTGGGAACCTCGGCCGCGGCAGATGGTTACTTCGTCTCTTGCACAGATGGAGATGACGATGGCCAATCAAGACGATGCGACACGGGTATGGGAATTGATCGACAAGATCGGGTTTTGCATGCTGACGACCCGCAGCGGCGACGATCTGCGAGCCCGGCCGATGTCCGCCTATACCGCGCAGCTCGAGAATGCGATCTATTTCCTGACGGATGTCAGCAGTCACAAGGACGATGAAATCACTCGCTGGCCAAACGTGTGCCTCGCCTTTGCCGACACCAAGGGACAGAAATATGTTTCCGTATCGGGGACGGCCGAGGTGCAAAACGACCGGGAGAGAATCAGGGAATTATGGGCAACGCCGGCAAAGGCGTGGTGGGACAATCCCGACGATCCTTCCATCCGTATCCTCAAGATGACGCCGGCTTCGGCCGAATATTGGGACAGCCCAGGCACGATCATCAGCTATATCAAGATGGCGGCCGCAGCAGTCTCGAACAGCAAACCTGATATGGGCGACAATGCCGAGGTCAAACTCTAAAGCGCGTCGCGATCTTTCAGATTCGCGTGCCGCGCTTTAGGTCTTTGTTTTTCCGCATGTCTTTGCCGCAAAACCGCTGCACACTTTTGCGAGACATGCTTTAGCGCATCGTCGGCCATTAAGGCCGCTTACAGCGCCGCATCTTTCAGGCGCAAAGGATGCTGTAACACTTTGAATTGCTGCATCATTTTATCCTTGGATCGATTCCGGCTAAGGAATTATGCCGGAGCCGATGCCTTGACGAAATCGATGAATGCGCGGAGCGGCGCCGGTACCAGCCGACGCCCGGGATAGTATAGGAACGGCCCGGAGAAGCGTTGCCACCACGGTTCGAGGATGGGCTCGAGCGCGCCACTGTCGATATGCGGGCGCAGCCAGTCCTCGAAGAGGCAGACGATCCCTGTTCCTGATATCGCTGCATCGACGGCCAGGTCGGTCGCCCCGCCGACCCGCACGATCAGCGGCCCCGTCGGATCGACCCGCACTATCTCGCCATCGCGCTCGAACTCCCACGGCGCCGTCATCGCGCCGCTGGCAAAGCGACCCAATAGACAGGCATGGCCGAGCAGCTCGCTCGGTTGTTGCGGCCGGCCACGGCGATCGAGGTAGTCCGGGGAGGCTGCGATGGCAAAGCGCTGGACGCGTGGCCCGATCGGTATCGCGATCATATCCTGCTCCAGCCGCTCGTCATAGCGGATGCCGGCGTCGCAGCCGGCCGCGATCACGTCGACAAAGCTCTCGTCGGTGACCACTTCCAGCCGAATATCGGGATAGGCGGCGAGGAACGGTGGAACGATGGCGGGCAGCACCAGCCGCGCCGCGCTGACCGGCACATTGAGGCGCAGCGCACCGGCCGGCCTGTCGCGAAAACCGTTGACGACGTCGAGGGCAGACTCCACCTCGCTCAAAGCAGGGCCGAGCCGCTCCAGCAAGCCCTTGCCCGCTTCGGTCGGGACGACGCTTCGTGTTGTCCGGTTGAGCAGCCTGACGCCGAGCTGAGCCTCCAGGCGGCGCACCGCTTCGCTGAGGAAGGAGGCGCTGCTGCCGCTGACGCGCGCGCCTTCGCGAAAACCGCCGGCACGTGCCACGGCAACAAAGGCATTGAGATCACCCAGATCTGCTTT
>NZ_VSZV01000235.1:0-15876 GCF_008919455.1 Rhizobium sp. PEPV16 | reverse complement strand
GATCAGCCCGCCGTCGAGATCGCGGTCGAGTTCGCGCAACTGGTCGCGGTAGACCGCCGCCTCGCCGGCACGGATATTATTCGCCGCCTTCGCTCCGCGCAGAAGGGGGTAGAGTAGGATGACGGCGAGGGCTGCCGTCAAAGCGGCAACGAGAATCCAGAACAGCATATCGCCCAAATACGTGAAGCGTGCCGTCATTCCAACTGCCAAAGCCGGAATGACGAAGATTTGAGGCTAGCGCATAACCCCGAGAATCGGAATCGATTTTCGGAAAGGATCATGCGCCATTTAAAGTGATAGAGCGTCTTTAGCGCGTCCTGTCGGACGCGCGGCGCTCTATTGGCCGCAATTCAGAGCGGCGACCAGCTGCCGTCGTCGTTGCGGCAGGCAGCGCCGCGCACCACGGTGTCCTTGCCGTCGACGGTCAGCGTATGGGTATATTGCCGGCAGTTCTGCGAACCGACCTGATAGGGTGCCGCCGCGACCACCTTGCCGGTCACGTCCTTACCGGTCCAGAGCATCGGCTGGCCGACTGCCGCCCCTTCCAGCGCCCGATATTCCGCCTCGAGCGCCCGCTGCTTGTCGCTGTCGGTCAAGCTCACGCCGCTGCGGCCGACGATGCCGCCCTGGAGCGCGGTGATGAAGGCGGCCGATGCCGAGGGCTTGCTCGAAAAAATGCCGCGCGAAGCGGCACTCTTCGTCGTCGTGCAGCCGGATAGCGCGACGGCGACGAGAAGAGCGGAAACGATCATGCCTTGCGAGCGTAAAATCATTGCGTCGAACCACGATCAGGGGTCAATTTCAGCCGATCGAAGTGCAGCGTCCCCGTGTCAGCATTAAGGCAAAGCATGCTATACATTTGCCAGTATCTTTGTGACATCAAGCAGTTGCTCATGCAACATCCTTTGTGACGCCGGGCAGGATAAGCTTTGCCTTCAGCCCGCCCCATTCACCGCGGGAAAGCTCGAGCCGTCCCTGGTACTCGTTGGAAATCTCGGTGACGATCGAAAGGCCGAGCCCGGTTCCGGGTTTGCTTTCGTCGAGCCTGCGGCCGCGCTTCAGCGCCTCGCGGATCTGGTCCGGCTCCAGGCCCGGCCCGTCATCCTCGACGGCGAGCTCCACCCAGTGGCGGCGCGCGCTCGCCTCCACCCCCTTCACATCCTCGCCGGCCTCGACGGCCGAAAGCCGCACCCTGCTTTTGGCAAAACGCGCCGCATTTTCCAGGAGATTGCCGACGGTCTCCTCGAGATCCTGCTGCTCCATGGCAACGGCCAGATGCGGCGGCGAGACGACGAGATCGAATTCGGTATCGACGTTCAGCCGGCGCATGACGCGCACCAGCCGCTCCAGTGCCGGCTCGGCCTCGGTGCGGGCGAGCACGGATTCTCGTTGCGCGGCGATACGCGCCCGATTGAGATAGGACTGCACCTGCCCCTGCATCGCTTCCGCCTGGCTGCGCACCAGCTCACCATGGGATTTTTCGAGCACGCGCGCCTCGTTGAGAAGCACGGCGATCGGCGTCTTCAGCGAATGCGCGAGATTGCCGACCTGCATACGTGCGCGCTCGACGATGCGGCGGTTGCTGTCGATCAGCGCGTTTACCTCGTTGGCGAGCGGCAGGATTTCGCGCGGGAAGTCGCCCTTCAGTTGCTCGCTCTCGCCGGCGCGGATGCGCTCCAGCGCGGCACGTGCCTTGTCGAGCGGCTTCAGGCCGTAGAGAATCGCCAGCGCGTTGACGATCAGGCTGCCGACGCCGAAACCGGCGAGCGCCAGATAAAGGCTGTGGGAAAAGGTGCGCACGTCGTCTTCGACGACATCGACATTGCCGGTGACCCGGACGCGCGCCGCACGCCCGTCGGTATCGAGCACCACTTCGGTCTCGGCCACCTGCACGCGGTTCCCGGAGGCATCCGTCACCTGATAATAGCGCTCGTAATTCTTGTCGAAGGGCGCTTCGACGACGGAGGGAACCGGAATGAGCGCCGAGCCCAGCGAAGGCGACACCAGCGGTGCCGTCGTATAGGTGCCGAGCGGCTCCACCACCCAGTACCAGCCGGTCTTCGGCTGGGCAAAACGCAGATCGCCGAGCTGCGGGCTGCCACTGAGCGCGCCCTGATCGCCGATCGTCACCGAATTGATGACATTATAGAGCTGCGCCCGCAATAGATCCTGGAAACCGCGTTCGGCGCTCTTGCGGTAGAGGGTGGAGATCAGCAGACCGATCACCACCAGCGCCACCGTCGACCAGACCGTGGTCAGCAACAACACACGTGCGGTGAGCGACTTAATTCGCATGTTTCGGCGCTTGGATACGGTAACCGAGACCGCGCACCGTTTCGATCAGATCGACCCCCATTTTCTTGCGCAGGCGCCCGACAAAGACCTCGATGGTGTTGGAATCACGGTCGAAATCCTGGTCGTACATGTGCTCGACCAGTTCCGTGCGCGAGACGACCTCGCCCATGTGATGCATGAGATAGGAAAGCAGGCGATATTCGTGCGAAGTCAGCTTCAGCGTCGTGCCATTGACTGTCGCCTTCGAGGATTTGGTATCGAGCCGCACCGGCCCGCAGATGATCTCGGATGAGGAATGCCCGGCCGCACGCCGGATCAGCGCCCGAATGCGCGCCAGCACTTCCTCGACATGGAAGGGCTTGGTAACGTAGTCGTCGGCACCGGCGTCGATGCCTGCGACCTTGTCGCTCCAGCGGTCGCGCGCCGTCAGGATCAGCACCGGCACGCCGCGGCCGGCGCCGCGCCATTTTTCAAGAACGGTGACCCCGTCCATCTCCGGCAGGCCGATATCGAGGATGATCGCGTCATAGGGTTCGGTGTCGCCAAGAAAATGGCCTTCCTCGCCGTCGAACGCCTGGTCGACGACATAGCCCGCCTCCTTCAGCGTGTCGGCCAGCTGCCGGTTCAGATTAACGTCGTCTTCGACTACCAGGATGCGCATCGGTCCGCCTTCGTCCGCTTCAAATCGATCAATTGTGCTGAATAAGCCGCTTCCGCCTACATCGGAACCTTTACCGTGACTTTGCGTGGGCGCTGGCCATTCCCCTGCACAAGAACGGTGATGATGCAGGTATCGCCCACCGGTTGCACGGACAGGAGCTGGCCGCCAGTCTGTTCGACGACCTGGGCTGCGGCGGCGCTGCAATCGCCTCCGATACGCACGACAAAAGTGCTCGTGGCGTCCGGTGAGGGCGCCGATACCACCAGTCCGGCGGCCAATGCTGCGACGCTCAGAGGAAAGGCCATGTGTTATGCTTTCAAGGTAATGCCAACTTGCCCCGAATATGTACTCACGCGACCTGAATGGCAAATGAATGCGCTGTAATGCAGGGTGTTTAGAACTGTTCTCGACTGTTCCGGGCAGCCGGTTTCAGCGCCTGTAAACCGCCGCCGCAGCAAGCTCCGGCGGCCGCCGTTGCGTCCAAGAACGAACCCTCAACCTTGGGATCCACGCATTCTCTATCACCTCAGGTAAAGGCGGAAAGCCGGCGGGACCGACACCACAGTCTCTGTCTGCGAATCGGCCGCGCGCTTCTCTTTCCTGCCGCTCGCAGCTTTCACCGGCCGGTTGAAACTGTTATGTCCTTGCTGCCCCACATTTCAGACCGTTTCAGCACCAATGCCAAAATCCTCCCGCTTCCGCTCGGCGCAGACGGTCACCGTCCTTGCCGTTACCCAGCTGATCGGCTGGGGCACGACCTTCGACATGCTCGGGGTCATGGGCCGCGTCGTGGCGCCGGATCTTGGCCTGGCGAACGAAGTGGTGTTTGCCGGCCTGACGATCATGATGGTGGTCAGCGCCATCGTTGGTCCGGCGACCGGCCGCTGGCTCGACCGCTATGGTGCTGCCCGGGTGCTTTCGGCCGCCTCGCTGACCTTTGCGCTTGGCCTGCTTCTGCTGGCTGCCGCAAACGGCATCGTGCTCTATGCCGGCGCCTGGATCATCATCGGCATCGGCGGCGCGTTCGGCCTTTCGGCACCGGCCTATACCGCCGTCGTCGAGCGCGAAGGGGCGAACGGCAAACGCGTCATCGCCATCCTGATGCTGTTCACCGGGCTTTCGAGCGCCATCTTCTGGCCGATTCTCAGCCTGCTCAACGAGGCGGTCGGCTGGCGCCTCACCTTCCTGATCTGTGCGGCGCTGCAATTCTTCGTCTGCCTGCCGCTGCATCTTTTCGCCCTGCCGAAGGCGATCGCAACATATGTCGACGGCGGCACAGCCGAAATCGCCCCGGTGCCACTGTCGAAGGCCAAGCAGCGCAAAGCCTTTCTGCTGATCGCCGCGGCGACGACGATCTCGACCTTCGTCACCTTCGGGATCTCGCCATCGCTGCTCGAAATCTTCCGCCAGTCCGGCGCTTCGCCGGCCTTTGCGCTGCAGCTCGGCTCGGCACGCGGCATCCTTGGCATCTCAGCACGTTTCCTCGACATGCTGCTCGGCCGGCGCGGCAACCCCATGCTCAGCGCGGCCATGGGTATCAGCCTGATGATGGTGAGCTTCGTTATTATGCTGGTTGCCAGCCCGTCGACGCCGCTGCTCGTCACCTTCGTCCTGTTTTACGGGTTCGGGACCGGCGTCATGACCGTCGCCCGCGCGCTGCTGCCGCTGGCACTGTTCTCACCGCGCGAATTTGGACTGCAATCGGCCCGGCTGTCGCTGCCGCAGAATCTCGCCAACGCCATTGCCCCTGTCATCTTCACCGCCATCCTCGACCGCGCCGGCACCGGCCCGGCGCTCGCCGCCTGCGCCGTTCTGGCGGCATTGTCGCTGATCTTCGTGTTGATGCTGATGGCGCTGGTGCGCGGCGCCCGTGCGTCGGAATCAGCCATTCTTAATATTTCCTGATTATCATCCACGCATGGACGAGAGCGGCTTTCCGTCCACCCGCTGCGGGCGGCCCTACCATGAATAAGCAGCCGCTTTTGACGAATCTTTTGAATCGCTTGCCGCCGCTTTTTCGAAAATTGAGTCCGGCGGCTCAGAAATTGACCCAGCTTCGCGACGATCCGAATCCGGAAAACCATCCATCCATCTGAAATTCAACGGAATGTAGCTTTGCGGTCGGATGCTTGCGGAATTCAGAGCGGCCGCGTCACCGCCGTGCGGCTGTCGTAATCGGCGGCGATGCGCTTTTCGCGGAGCGGCCGCACGCGATCGATCGAGAGCTGATAATCGGGATGCGCCTTGTAGGCGGCAAGGGCCGCCTCGTCGTCGAATTCTCCATAGACTACGAGATCGATCTCGGTGCCCAGCTGATCGGTCTTCACATTGGTGCCGATTTCCAGCAGCCGCGCGTGCGGAATGCCGGTCAGTATAGAAAGCCCGGCCCTCACCTCCTGCAGATGTTCCTCCTGCACGGTGAAGAAGACGATATGACGGATCACGCGGAAGCTCCTGTCAGATTTATCAAAATGATGGAGCGACCCTGGCGCATCCTATCGGACGCGCCGCACTCCAGCTGTCAGCCGGGCGATAACATGCGCGCCCCAGGCCTTCAACCGCGCGAGCATGCCATGGGCCGCATCGGGACGTATCGCCGCATCGAAGACCATGGCATAGGCGGCGAGCTTTTCCGCCCGGTCGGTGCCATTGACGATGCGGCGCGCATTCACCCAGTCGGCGGTCGTTGCATTCAGATGATCGGTGAGCTTGTGGCCGGTAAAGCTGCCCTGCAGCATGCCCTCGATCAGGATCGTCACCGCCGCATCCATCTCCATCGCCCGGTCGGGTTCGGCAACGAGGTCGATCCCCGTCAGCGCACTCATCGCCTCATAGTTCCGCTTATGGGTGAGCTGCACCAGGCCGCGGCCGAGCCAGCTGCAGCCATCCTCGTCCGGCCGCCAGTAGGGCGTCTTCACCCAGGAGAGCCGGCCTGCGGCAAAGGCCGTCTCCAGGATCTCGACCGCGCGCGCATCGCTTTCCGCCAGCGTCTCACGCACCGGCTGCATCGTATAGGCAGTCTCGTGATAAGCGGTTGCGAGGATATAGGCGAGCCACCGCCGGTCGGCATCGGCAAACCGTTCTTCCCAAGCGTCGAGAATCGCCGTGATGCCCACTACCTGAGGCTGAGTCAGGTTTCCTTTGAAGAGTCGGTGCCGTACCGTATCGAAAAAGAATGCCCGGTCCATGTGGACAACCATTCCGCGCTTCCTTCGAAATATCATGGTTAAAACCGTCTTAATCGATTAAATTCCATTTAATCGTTTAAAGTGTTTAAGCCACTGATTTACACGCCTTTTGTCTTATGCAATGCATCTTCTTGCCCCGAAGCCTTACTACGAACAGAGGAGACTTCCGATGCAGACGCCCGCCAATAGCCAAACCACCATTCCCCAGCATGTCGTCGATCAGATGGAAAACGAATGGCGCCAGGTTCGCCCTGAACGGGAAAATACGCGCCCGGCCCAGCAGCCTCAACAACAACGCTGAAATAGACGCAAAACGCTACCAATGTAAGCTCGAGCGCCGCGCAGCGCCCGATCAATGCCCCGGCCAGTCACTCGTGGCCGGGTGAATTTTTCACAGTTTCAATCAACGTCCCAGCGGTTTGACCGCCCCTCATCGCATCACAGAATCAAACCGTTTCGCCAGCGTGTCCAACGATCGGATGAAAACCATCCTGTCGTCCAGCGCGCGCGACAGCACCAGCGCGCCCTGAATACCCGCGACGCCCTCCTCGGCGAGCGTTTGCGCCTCCCCCTCAGGGCAGCCTGCCCGTATCAGCGCTGACCGCAAGGCGCCGATCCAGCGGATGAAATAATCGCCGATCGCTGCTGAAAACCGCTCGCGGGTCTCGTCAAGCGCAAAGGCGCCGACGAGGCAGATGCGACGACCGGAGCGGAAGTAGTCGTTCACATTCGTCCACATCGCGGCGATCGCCTGATCGGCGTCGTCCTTTCTCAGCGGCTGATAGATCGCATGTTCGAACCAGGCATCGACATCGGCGAGCACGGCGCCCGCCATCTCCTCCTTGCCGCCGGGAAAGAAGTGGTAAAGGCTGCCCTTGCCGATGCCGGTGCGTTCGGTGATGCGGCTGAGCGACGTGCCCTCATAACCGAGCTCGCGGAAGATTTCCGCCAGCAGCGGTACGATGTCGGCGCGTTCGTAGACGGTCTTCACCCGCGGCTTCCTTGGCTTGTTTAGAGGCCGAGTTCGGTCAGACCGGGATGGTCGTCCGGCCGCCGGCCGAGCGGCCAGTGGTACTTGCGCTCCGATTCCCGGATCGGCAGGTCGTTGATGCAGGCGAAGCGGCGCTGCATCAAGCCGGCGGCGTCGAATTCCCAGTTCTCGTTGCCATAGGAGCGGAACCAGTTGCCGCTGTCATCGTGCCATTCATAGGCGAAGCGCACGGCGATGCGATGATCGGTGAAGGCCCAGATCTCCTTGATCAGCCGGTAATCCAGCTCCTTTGCCCATTTGCGGGTGAGGAAGGCGACAATCTCGACGCGGCCGGTGATGAATTCGGCGCGGTTCCGCCAGCGGCTGTCCGGCGTATAAACGAGCGAGACGCGCTGGGGATCACGGCTGTTCCAGCCGTCCTCGGCAAGACGGACTTTCTGGGTGGCGGTCTCAAGGGTGAAGGGCGGGACAAGGCTGGACATGATCACTCCTGTACTGAACGGTTATCATTGTACCGATTGGTACAATGATTGGCAAGCCGCTTCGAAGCGAAGTTCGCCTGGGATTGAGAGGCAGCCAAGGGGCACCCTCACCCGCGGGAACGGCGCAGCAGATCCACGCTCTCCTTCCGCCACCGCAGCGGCAGAGCATCCGGGCGAAGCACGATCTCTTCGGGAGTGAAACGCCATAGCCGTTCTGCGCCCTGAAAGGTGGCGATATTGGGCGAATCCAGCAGCACTTCGGCATTTCCCGTCATCTGCAGCATATCGCCGGTTTCGAAATCGACGAAGACCAACCCTGCCTTCGAATTGACGAGGATATTGCCAAGCGTGTTGAAGAACCGATTGCCGGCGAAATCGGGAATGGTCAGCACGCCGTCGGCGCCGACACGCACGAAGCCGGCATTGCCGCCGCGATGGGACACGTCCACCTGCCGCTCGCCGTTCTCCCGGTCGACATAGGAGGCGACAAAGAAGGTATCCGCACCCTCAATCATCCCTAGCGCCCGATCGTCGAGTTGGCCAGAGTGTAGCGGCGGCATCGCTGTGGGCACATCGGGATCGCGGACGAAGGCGGAAGAGCGAAGCTGGATATATTGCGGGCAATTGCCGAAGCTCTGGCCGACGTGCACCTGGAAAGCTCCAGGATCCGTCCTGCGGATCACGCCGTTCAGCCGGTTGCGCCGCCGCGTCTCGAGCTGGATGCCGAGCATTCCGATTGCATCGCCATCCTCCATGCCGGCATCGGCAGGATCGGCCGCGTCGCGCGGCAGGCGGACATCGAGAATCTCCGGCTCCGGTGAGACCATGAAACCCGGGCGCTCGGCCCTGACCGTTGCCCAGACATCGCCCTTCGCATCGACGGCGCCGAGCACGACGAAAGGCAGCATCGGAAAGAAGGCGCGATGCTGCTCCGGCATGGCCTTGCGGACGAAATTACGGCCCGGCCCGTCCATGCGTTCGGCGACACCGACGCTGCGCTGCATGGCGAGTTCACCCTTATGCCAGGGCGATGTGGCGTCCTGTCTTGTCTGTTCCAGCATCACGGCCTCCTTCAGGGCAGCATTTGGGGGAACCGGGGCAGCGTCCCTGCCCCGGTGGTTTCTCACGCGGCAAGGCCGATCTTGGTCTTGCGAAAGCCGACGAAACCCGGCAGCGCCTCGATGCGCGCAAGCCAGGCACGAACGCTTGGATAGGCCGAGATATCGACATTGCCCTCCGGCGCATTGGCGATGTAGCTGTAGAGTGCCACGTCGGCGATCACAGGATTGTCGCCGAGCAGGAAGCTGCGGTTGTCCAGTTCTGCCTCGATCAGCGGCAGAATGCGGTGCGCCCGGGCGATCACCTCGTCGGCGCGGAAATCGGCGCCGAAGACGGTGACCAGGCGCGCAGCACAAGGCCCATAGGCGATCTCGCCCGCTGCGACCGAAAGCCATTTCTGTATCCGCGCCGCGGCCACCGCCTCTTCCGGCAGCCAGTCGGTGCGGCCGTATTTGCGCGCGAGATAGACGAGGATGGCGGAGGAATCGGCAATGACCGTGCCATTGTCGTCGAGCACCGGCACCTGGCCAAAGGGATTGAGCTTCAGAAAGTCCGGCGCCTTGTGAGCGCCAGCCGCCAGGTCGACCTCGACCAGTTCATAGGGTACGCCAAGCAGCGACAGGAACAGGTGAGCCCGGTGGGCATGGCCGGAAAGCGGGTGGTGATAGAGTTTCATGATGGTTCCTCTGGTCTTCGAATCGACGGGACGCGGTTGGCGATGGCCGCTTCGAACCATCTGCGGTGTAATTTACTGCCTTCCATATGACTGCAGTAGAATGCTAATCTGGAAGGCATGCTACCAATTCATGGAAGGATAGAATGGACCGCCTCGACGCCATGACCGTGCTTCTTGCCGTTGTCGAACAGGGCAGCCTGTCGGCCGCCTCACGGCATCTGCGATCGCCGCTCGCAACCGTCAGCCGCAAGGTTTCGGAACTGGAAGCACATCTCAACGCTCAGCTGCTGCAACGGAGCAACCGGAAGATCACGCTGACGGAGGCCGGCCGCTCCTACGTCGAGGCGGCGCGGGAAATTCTCGATCGGGTGGAAGAGGCGGAACGGACGGCCGCCGGCGAATACAGCGCCCCGAAGGGCGAGTTGACGATGACCGCACCGATCGTCTTCGGTCGGCTGCATGTCCTACCCGTCGTGGTGGATTTCCTGAAAGCCTATCCCGATATCAATCTGCGGCTGATGCTTGGGGACCGGCTGTCGAACCTCGTCGAGGATCATATCGACGTGGCGCTGAGGATCGGCAACCTGCCGGACAGCAACCTGATCGCCACAAGGCTCGGCGCGATCCGCCGTACGGTCTATGCCAGCCCGGATTATCTGACGCGGCACGCCCTGTCCCGGCATCCAGGCGATCTTGCCGGGCATGACTGCGTCACCTTCGAGGGTATGGCCTCGATGCTGAGTTGGACATTCATCGAGGGGAAACATGATCTCGCGGTGCCGATCCGCTCGCGGCTCGCGGTCAACACAGCCGAGGCCGCGGTCGATGCGGCCGTCGCCGGCCTCGGCATCACCCGGGTGCTTTCCTACCAGGCCGCACGCGCCGAGATGGCCGGGTTGCTGGTGCCGCTGCTCCAAGATTTCGAACCGCCGCCGGCCCCGGTGCATCTCGTCTATCCCGCGCAGGGACTGGTGCCCCTGAAACTGCGGGCGCTGCTCGATTTCGCGACGCCGCGCCTGCGCGCGACGCTAAACAAGTCCTAAAGCGCGTGGCGATCTTTCAGATTCGCCCTCGCGCTTTAGGTCTTTGTTTTACGCATGTCGTTTGCGCAAAACCGCTGCACAGTTTTGCGCGACATGCTTTAGGCGAGCTTGCCCTCTTCCGCCTTGTAGAAATACTGGCTGGCCACCAGCCAGCCCTTCAGCGGCCGCAGCGGCGGAATGCAGGTGGCGAGCATGAAGGGGCCGGTGACCAGAAGCTGCACCCAGATCGGCGCCGAAAAGGCCACCTCCAGCCAGACGCCGAGCAGCACGCTCGGGATGCAGGCGAAGCAGATGACGAAGAAGGCCGGACCGTCGGCCGGATCGGCGAAGGAATAATCGAGGCCGCAGACTTCGCATTCCGGCTGCAGTGTCAGGAAGCCCTTGAACATATGGCCCTGGCCGCAGCGCGGGCAGCGCCCCCTGATGCCGGTCTGTATCGGAGGAAGTGGGGGATATTCCGTGTCCATGACGATCTCGCTTCTTGCTCCGCAAATATTAATACGATCAATATTCGCAATGAATGCATTCAATATAATTACATTATGAGGAAATTACCAGTCAATTTGCCAGAATGCCGCAGAGCTCCCCAGCGCATGCTGGCGGCAAGCTGACTGCAGATTTATCAAGCAGCATTTGGGGCGCAGCCAGGCCTGGCAGCCAGGGCGGATCAGCCGTGAACGTGACGGTTACGCTTCGCCCATGCCCGGATAGATCTGCGCGCGACCGATCTGATCTCGACCGCCTCCGGCTTTCGTCCGTGCCTGATCAGCCCAAGGCGGGGTTCTGCGTCAGAAGAACGACGCCGCCATTTCCGGCGGACCTTCCAGCGCGTGGGCCATGAATTCCAGTGCGCCCTGCAGTTTCTCCCGGGTGATCGGTCCGCCAAGGCAGACACGCACGGCCTCGGGTGCCGTGCCCTCGACTGTGAAGGCATCGCTTGCGACGACGCCGATGCCGGAAGAACGGGTATGGCTGCCGAAGGTGGAGCGGGTCCAGCCATTGGAGAGCGGCAGCCAGATGTTGAAACTGATCGGATCAGCGCGGTAGCTGCCGGCCGGCAGGATGGCGGCGACCATTTGCTGGCGGGCGGCGGCCTCGGCACGGATGAAACGCAGGATCGTATCGGCAGTGCCGTCCTCGACCCAGCGGGTGGCGAGCGCCACGGTCAGTGGCGAGGCCATGACATTGTTGGCGCGCATGGCGCTGACGAAGGGCCATACGGCCTTGCTGTCCGGCGCCACGACATAGGCAAGGCGCAGACCCGCGCCGATGCATTTCGCCAGCCCGCCGATATGCCAGGTCAGATCAGGCGCAGTTGCAGCGAGCGGCGCCGGGCCGTGCTGCGGAATGAAGCCATAGGCATCGTCCTCGACGATCGGCACATGATATCTGCGGGCAACGGCGCAGATCTCCTCGCGGCGCCTGGCCGGGATGGTCAGCGTCGTCGGGTTCTGCAGCGTCGGATTGAGATAGAGCGCCTTCGGCTTCAATCTCTCGCAGGCCTCGGCAAAGGCATCCGGCAGGATACCGTCCTCGTCCATCGGCAGACCGGCCAGATTGAGCCGCAGCTGGGCGGCGATCGAGCGCATGCCGGGATAGGTGATGATTTCCGAAAGCACGGTCTCGCCCGGTTTTGCCAGCAGGCCGAAGATCGCCAGCAGGGCCGGATGGGCGCCTGGCGTGACGAAGATGCGCTCCTGTGAGGGCACCAGCCCGCGACGGCTGAGCCAGGAGGCGGCAGCCTCCTTGTCCATGCTGGAGCCGCCGAAGCCCTGGTAGCGCAGGAGTGGAATGAGGTTCGCCGTCACCGCCGACATGCCCTCGCGCATGCGGGCGATCAGCTCAGGGTCGTCCGTTTCCGGCGGCATGTTCATCGAGAAATCGACGATGGAGGCGCGGCGGGGATCGGGCGCGGCGTCGGGCGCGAATCCCCGGCGCTCCTTGTCCGCGCCACCGGTGACGAAGGTGCCTCGACCGACATGCGAATCGACAAGCCCGCGCTTCTGCGCCTCGACATAACCTCTCGCCACCGTCGTGAAATCGACATTCAGCCGCTTGGCGAGTTCACGTTGCGGCGGCAGCCGGTCCCCAACCACCAGATGCCCGCTGCGCAGATCCATTTCGATCACATCGGCGATCGCCATATAACGCGGACTGCTGCTGCGGCTGAGATCGGGATGCCAGTCTTTCATGTCGAAATCCGTGTCGGTCTGATTCCTGATGAGATTGACCGTATATTGTTGCACAATGCCGCTGTCACGAAAAATGTCGCGCGCCAAGTCCGGAGAACGACGCAGGACGGAATGGCGCAGCTTCTGCGCACGCCTTGACACGTTTTAATGACGGATTGTCGCCGGATTTGACTGCTGTCTGCGCAAATACAATCTGGCACTGCGACCGCGCTGTCGCAGGCCGATTTTGGCAGCGTGTGCGCCATGACGTGCTGACGATCCGCTCGGCTTGCCGATCGGGCTTTCACCCGAGAAGGCCTGGGTGAGGCGCGAGGACGGCAAGACAATCAGCAGCGTCTTCAGCGCGTATTGACGAGGGTTTGCCGCGAGCTACGGCTTCAGGCGTACGCCGCGAAAGCGTCAATGCCGGTCAGCCTTGCCGACAAGATCCACAGGCGTGCCGCCTCCTCGGGATCGGCTGCATGGTCGCTGACGCCGCCGGGTTCTCCATCCGTTGCGCGGATGGCGATATCGCAGTCCTCGCAATAGAGGCCTCCCATACCGTCGAGTTGTGGCGAGGTCGCCGCCCAAACCTGCGTCGCCGCCCCCTGGGCTGGTGTCTTGAATGTCGGATCAATCGGATTGCCGTCTGCATCGATCCAGCCGGCACTGACCATTTCCTCCTTTGCGAGATGGCGCTGCAAGGGGGTAAGGATCTTGCCCGGGTGCAGCGAGAAGGCGCGGATGCCGGTGTCGCGCCCGAGCCTGTCCAGATGCACGGCGAAAAGTGCGTTGGCGGTCTTCGACTGGCCGTAGGCCCGCCATTTGTCGTAACCGGTCTCGAATTGCACATCCTCCCATCGTATGGCCGAGTTGTGATGGCCACCGGAGGAAACCGAAACGATGCGAGCGCCGCGCGAGATCGCCGGCCAAAGGCGGTTGACCAAGGCGAAATGGCCGAGATGATTGGTCGCGAACTGTGCCTCCCATCCGTCGCCGACACGCGTTTCCGGGCAGGCCATGATGCCGGCGCTGTTGATCAGAACGTCGATGCTGCGGCCAGACGCGACCAACCGCTCGGCAAAGACGCGAACGCTTTCGAGGTCGGAAAGGTCGAGCCGATCAATCTCTACGCCATCGATACCGGCGACCGCGCTGCGCGCCGCCTCGATGCTCCTTGCGCCGATGGTCACCTTGGCGCCGGCGCCCGCCAGTGCGCGCGTGGTCTCGAGCCCGAGGCCGGAATGGCCGCCGGTGACGATGGCGCGCTTGCCGGAAAGATCAAGATCGGCCAGAACCTCGTCGGCCGTCGTGTGGGCTCCAAATCCGGAGCCGATGGGGGCTTGTTTGCCATTCATGATAACTACCTTTGTTCTGCGACGTTGCCATCGCTCGGGATGACCGTCGCGAGAATAAGGCGTGGCCTCCAGACGATCCATGCGCTAAAGTCCGGCATCTCTTCGCCATCGTCCGGATTTTTACATGGACCCGTTATCCGATGTTCTCGCATTGCTCAAACCGCGCAGCTATGTTTCCGCGGGGCTTGACGCTGGCGGCGCTTGGGCCATCGATTTTCCGCCCCCTGACGGCATCAAGTTCAACGCAGTGATTTCAGGCGCGTGCTGGCTGAGCGTCGATGGCGTTGCCGAAGCTGTCCGCCTGGAGGAAAGCGACTGCTTTCTGCTGACGAGCCGCCGAGCTTTTCGTCTCGCCAGCGATCCGGCGCTCGAAGCGATCCCGTCCGATGCGATCTATTCGATCGCCCGCGACGGCATTGCGACTTGCAATGGCGGCGGCGATTTCTTCCTGATCGGCAGCCGCTTTTCCTTTTCAGGAGGAAATGCGGACATCCTTCTCGGAATTCTGCCGCCGATCGTCCATGTGAAGAGGGATTCCGATCACGCCGCCGTGCTGCGCTGGTGTCTCGATCGGATGACGCGCGAATTGCGCGACCAGCAACCAGGTGGCTTTCTGATGGCGGAGCATTTTGCTCATGTCATGCTCATGCAAGTGTTGCGCCTCCATATCGCATCGCCGAATGCGCGCGGCGTCGGCTGGCTTTTCGCGCTTACCGACCGGCGGATCGGTGCGGCTATCGGTGCCGTGCATGCCGATCCAGCCCGCAAGTGGACGCTGCAGTCGCTGGCTGAACGGGCCTCGATGTCCCGGTCCAGTTTCGCTCTCCACTTCAAGGAAAAGGTCGGGCTTGCGCCGATGGATTATCTGACGCGCTGGCGCATGCTCCTCGCAGGTGACCGATTGACAAACTCGGCCGAAGCAATTGCCGGTGTCGCCCTGTCGCTCGGTTATGAATCCGAAAGCGCATTCAGCACCGCTTTCAAGAGAGTGATGGGATGCTCGCCGCGGCAATATGGTCGCGCTCAGCCGCCCGGTGCCATGCGAGATAGTCTCAGCGCTCAGTGAAACCTTGATTGGTGCAGGCATCGGAGGGAGGTCGCGCGTTGGCCTGCCAAAATTCCGTCCGATATGGTCTTGCACCCGCCGTCCATTCTCTTACCTATTCAAGGAAGAATGCGCCGGATTTCGGCCTTTCGCGCCGGCGTCTATCGGGATGAAAGTATGAATATCGATCCGATTTTGCGGTCAGTCGTGGCCGTCCGTTCCTCCATTCCGGAAGATGCCTTCACGGCGGAGACGCTGGGCACTGTCCGGGAAGGCAGCGGCGTGGTCATTCGCGACAACGGGCTGGTGCTGACCATCGGTTATCTCATCACCGAGGCCGAAGAGGTCTGGCTGACGACCCATGACGGGCGCGTGGTTCCCGCGCATGCGCTTGCTTATGATCAGGAAAGCGGCTTCGGCCTGGTCCAGGCGCTTGGGGCCCTGAATGCGCCGGCGGTGGATCTCGGCGACGCGGCCACGGCCAAGCCCGGCGATCCCGTGGTGCTGGCCGATGGCATCGGAGAATTCGTCGAGGCAAATATCGTCGCCCGGCAGGAATTTGCCGGCTATTGGGAATATCTGCTCGACGAGGCGATTTTTACGGCACCTGCCCATCCCTCATGGGGCGGTGCGGCGCTGATCGGTTCGGACGGCAAGCTTCTCGGCATCGGTTCGCTTCGCCTGCAGATGAGCCATGGCGACGAGGTTGCCGATATCAACATGGTCGTGCCGATCGACCTTTTGCCGCCGATCCTCGACGATCTCTTGAACCGGGGGCCAGGTCAACAAGCCGCCGCGGCCCTGGCTCGGCGCCTTCTCCGCCGAGAGCAATGGCGGCGTGGTGGTCATGAGCGTGGCCGAAGACGGCCCGGCCGCCCAGGCGGGCCTGCGTCAAGGCGACATCATT
>NZ_VSZV01000267.1:0-20535 GCF_008919455.1 Rhizobium sp. PEPV16 | reverse complement strand
GTAGAAGATTTCGGGCCGACATCAGAATTAATTCCCGGCTCGGCGGGCATGAGCATCGCGACTGGCCGTTCCGTCGGCATGGGCATGCCGACAGCCCCGTCCGCGGGCACGAGCGCTTGCGGCTCCGGAACCGGTCCTGTCCAGCTCAACGGCTGCTGCCGAGCGCTTGACTGCGGAGCAGAATCACCCACGACGGCAGCCGGTATGGGGCCGCTCGGCTTTGTGATCGCATTCGTCGTTTCCGCCGACGGCACGGGGGTGAGCACATCTTCGGCGCCGGAGCTTGCGGCGCAGCCCGACAGGATCATGGTGGCGAGGAGAATTGCTGGCACAGCCGATGGACGCATAGGAACCCGCACGCAAACAGAGATCGACGGCAACATCCATGATGATTGGAACCCGCCCATTTCAAATTGCTAACAGAGACTTGCTAAGAAAGGTTAAATTTGAACCCATGCCTCAATATGGATTGCGAGGCTCGCGATTATGCGAGGATCTGCTTCGAATCCGCCGATGCGCGGCACATCCTCGGCACATTGCCGAGGATGAAGTCGCTAAAGAACGAGATACGTCCTAAGGGTGAATCCCCTCCCGTGTGAGGGAATTGCAAAATTTATTACTCCGCCGCCTCCGCGTAGCTTTCCACCGGCGGGCAGGTGCAGACGAGGTTGCGGTCGCCATAGACATTGTCGACGCGGTTGACCGGCGACCAGTATTTGTCGACGCGGAAGGCGCCGGGCGGGAAGCAGGCCTGTTCCCGGCTATAGGGACGATCCCATTCGCCGACGAGGTCTTCCACCGTGTGCGGCGCGTTCTTCAGCGGATTGTTCACCTTGTCCATGCGGCCATCCTCGATGGCGCGGGCTTCCTCGCGGATCGCCAGCATCGCCTCGCAGAAACGGTCGAGTTCGGCCTTGGTCTCGCTTTCCGTCGGCTCGATCATCAGCGTGCCGGCGACCGGCCAGCTCATGGTCGGCGCATGGAAGCCGCAGTCGATCAGCCGCTTGGCGACGTCGTCGACGGTGACACCCGAGCTGTCGACCAGCGGGCGGGTGTCGATGATGCATTCATGCGCGACACGGCCGGCCTCGGACTTGTAGAGAACGTCATAGGAGCCCTTCAGCCGGGCGGCGATATAGTTGGCGTTGAGGATCGCCACCTTGGTCGCCTGCGTCAGGCCTTCGCCGCCCATCATCAGGCAATAGCTCCAGGAGATCGGCAGGATCGAGGCCGAGCCGAAAGCGGCAGCCGAGACCGCACCCGAACGGCCGTCGGTTTCGGGGTGGCCGGGCAGGTAGGGGGCCAGATGCGCCTTGACGCCGATCGGGCCCATGCCGGGTCCGCCGCCGCCATGCGGAATGCAGAAGGTCTTGTGCAGGTTGAGATGCGAGACGTCGGAGCCGATGTCACCGGGGCGGGACAGGCCGACCATGGCATTCATGTTGGCGCCGTCGAGATAGACTTGGCCGCCATGCTCATGCACGAGATCGCAGATTTCCTTGACGGTCTCCTCGAAGACGCCGTGCGTCGAAGGGTAGGTGATCATGCAGCAGGAGAGGTTTGCCGCATGCTGCTCAGCCTTGGCGCGGAAATCGTCGAGATCGATATCGCCGTTTTCGCGCACCTTGACGACGACGACCTTCATGCCGACCATCTGGGCCGAGGCCGGATTGGTACCGTGCGCCGAGGTCGGGATCAGGCAGACGTCGCGATGGCCGTCGCCATTGGCGATATGATAGTTGCGGATCGTCAGCAGGCCGGCATATTCGCCCTGCGCACCGGAATTCGGCTGCATGGAGAAGGCGTCGTAGCCGGTGACGGCGCAGAGCTTTTCGATCAGGTCGTCGATCATCTCGCGGTAGCCGAGCGCCTGGTCGGCCGGCACGAAGGGATGGATGTCGGAAAATTCCGGCCAGGTGATCGGCAGCATTTCCGCCGTCGCATTGAGCTTCATCGTGCAGGAACCGAGCGGGATCATCGAGCGGTCGAGCGCCAGATCCCGGTCGGAAAGCCGGCGGATGTAGCGCGTCATCTCGCTTTCGGCGCGGTTCATGTGGAAGATCGGATGGGTGAGGTAATCGCTGGTGCGGAGCAGGCCCTTCGGCAGGCGGTAGGAAGGCTCGAAATCGGCAATGGTGAAATTGCCGCCGAAGGCGCGCCAGACGGCTTCGAGCGTCGCCGGCCGGGTGCGTTCGTCGAGGCTCATGCCGATTTTGGTTTCGCCGACCTTGCGCAGATTGACGCCTTCGGCGACGGCTGCACGCAGGATGAGACCCTGCATATGGCCGACATCGACGGTGATCGTGTCGAAGAAGGTGTCCGGTTCAACCTTATAGCCAAGCTTTTCCAGGCCCTTGGCCATCAGCACGGCTTTCTGGTGCACCTGCTGGGCGATCGCCTTGATACCCTTCGGGCCGTGGAAGACGGCATACATCGAGGCCATGACGGCCAGCAGCACCTGGGCGGTGCAGATGTTCGACGTCGCCTTTTCGCGGCGGATATGCTGTTCGCGGGTCTGCAGCGACAGGCGATAGGCGCGGTTGCCGCGGGCATCGACGGAAACGCCGACGAGGCGGCCAGGCATGGAGCGCTTGATGGCATCCTTGACGGACATATAGGCCGCATGCGGGCCGCCGTAACCGACCGGGACGCCGAAGCGCTGCGAGGATCCGACGGCAATATCGGCACCCATTTCGCCGGGCGATTTCAGCAGCGTCAGCGCCAGGATATCGGCGGCGACGATCGCGATGGCGCCGGTCTGATGCAGGCGCGAGATCAGGCCGGTAAAATCATGCACGTGACCGTGCGTGCCAGGATACTGGAAGATTGCGCCAAAGACGTCGACAGGATCGAGATCGGTGAAGGGATTGCCGACGATGACGCTCCAGCCGAGCGGCTCGGCGCGGGTGCGGATCAGGGCGATGGTCTGCGGATGGCAGTCGGCATCGACGAAGAAAGACTTTGCCTTCGATTTGGCGACGCGCTCGGCGATCGCCATGCCTTCGGCGGCGGCGGTCGCCTCGTCGAGCAGCGAGGCGTTGGCAACGTCGAGGCCGGTGAGGTCGCAGATCATCGTCTGGTAGTTCAGCAGTGCTTCCAGGCGACCCTGGCTGATTTCCGGCTGGTAGGGCGTATAGGCTGTGTACCAGGCGGGGTTTTCGAGGATGTTGCGCTGGATGACCGGCGGCGTGATCGTGCCGTAGTAACCCTGGCCGATCAGCGAGACCAGCACCTTGTTCTTGTTGGCGGTCTCGCGCAGCTTGTCGAGCGCCTCGCGCTCGGTCATCGGCGCGCCCCAGACGAGCGGCGCCTTCTGGCGGATCGAGGGCGGCAGCGTCGCGTCGATCAGGCCATCGAGGCTGTTATAGCCGATCACCTTCAGCATATCGGTCATCTCGGCCGGCGAGGGGCCGATATGGCGGCGATTGGCGAAATCGTAGGGCTGATAGTCGGTGAACTGGAATTCTGTCGGCGTCGTCATTACGCAGTGAGCTCCTTGTAGGCCGCCTCGTCGAGCAGGCCATCGGCGTCCGCAGCGTTTGCAAGCTTCAGCTTGAAGAACCAGCCGGCGCCCTGAGGATCGGAATTGACCAGCGACGGGTCTGCAACAATGGCCGGATTGACCTCGGTGATCTCGCCATCCAGCGGACAATAGACATCGGAAGCAGCCTTGACGGATTCAACGGTCGCGGCATTGCCGTTCTTGGAGAAGGTCGCGCCGACTTCCGGCAGCTCGACGAAAACCAGGTCGCCGAGCTGTTCGACGGCATAGGTGGTGATGCCGACCGTCGCAACGCCGCCTTCGATCTTCAGCCATTCGTGTTCTTCGGTAAATTTCAGCATTGTTCGTCCTCTCTGGAAAAGGTTTAGCGTTTGTAGGTCGGTGTGACGAAGGGAAGGGCGCTGACGGTGGTCGGCAGATATTTGCCGCGCACCTCTGCATAGACGAGCGTGCCTGCCGCAGCATGGGAGACCGGCACGTATCCCATGGCGACGGGACCTTCGACGCTGGGGCCGAAGCCGCCCGAGGTGACCTCGCCGATTTCGATCTTGCCCTCGGCATCGGCATAAAGCTTGGCATGGCCGCGCACCGGCGCCTTGCCTTCCGGCTTCAGGCCGACACGGCGGCGCGCGGCGCCGTTTTCGAGTTCGGACAGGATGCGGCCGGAGCCCGGGAAGCCGCCGGCACGCGCACCGTTGCCGCGCCTTGCCTTCTGCATGGCCCATTCGAGCGCTGCCTCCACTGGCGAGGTGGTCGTATCGATATCGTTGCCGTAGAGGCAGAGACCGGCTTCGAGGCGCAGCGAATCGCGGGCGCCGAGGCCGATCGCCTGGACGTCCGGATGTTCGAGCAACCGCATGGTGACATCCACGGCCTTGTCTGATGGAATCGAGATCTCGAAGCCGTCCTCGCCGCTATAGCCGGAGCGGGAAACAAGACAGGAAACGTCATGCAGGCGGCAGTGGCGCACATCCATGAATTTCATCGCAGCGACGTCGGCCCAGAGTTCGGCGAGAACGGCGACTGCGCGCGGCCCCTGCAGCGCGATCAAAGCGCGGTTGAGAAGGGTGATGTCGCACTGGTCGCCGATATGGGCCTGCAGATGGGCGAGATCGGCCTCCTTGCAGGCGGCGTTGACGACGACGAAGAGGTGGTCGTCGAGATGGGCGATCATCAGGTCGTCGAGAATGCAGCCGGTGTCGTCGGTGAAAAAGCCGTAGCGCTGGCGGCCTTCGGCAAGGCCTAGGATGTCGACCGGCACTAGGCTCTCGAGCGCCAGCGCCGCATCCTCGTAGCTGCCCGACTTCGCCTTCACGATGACCTGGCCCATGTGGGAGACATCGAAGAGGCCGGCTTCGGCGCGGGTATGAAGATGCTCCTTCATCACGCCTGCGGGATATTGCACCGGCATGTCGTAACCGGCGAACGGCACCATGCGGGCGCTGAGCGAAAGATGCAGGGCATGCAGCGGGGTTTTCTTCAGGGCAGCAGTATCGTCCAAAAGACGCCTCCGGGGTTTGCGCCTTCTCGCGAAGGCGCGGGCTCAAATCTGAAGGCGCGGCTGCGCGCTTCTCTCCTGAGCCCCCTCTGTCCTTGCGCCTGAGATTGTTATCCCTTCGGCGAGCGTTTCGAGAACGCCTCTCTCCAGAGTTCCGTCTGCCCCTTGCTGGTCCTTTTGCCTGAGAGTTTCCGGGGCGGTTGCTCCTTCGGCACCGGTGGCGAAAGCACCGGCTTCTCCCGACAAGGTTGGCGCAATTATCCGGCGGGTGCAGCACTTGGCAAGGCCAAATGTCGTGACCGGACAAATTTTTGTCGCCATATGCCGGCTGAGCCCTGATCTGCAGCAAATCTGCTTTTGCATTTCGCGGGGAAAACGGCTATCGCGACATGCTGTTGAAGGGGATCTGATGCGACAGACCGGACTGAAAGCGACGCTCTTCCTGCGCATGCTTTGCGCATTGAGCTTGGCTTTGCTCGGGCTCGCCCATCAGGCGCCGCAGGCTGTCACCTCCGAAGGCTACGATGCCGCGGCCTATGTGCTGCCCGACGGCACGTTCGCCTCGCTCTGCGTCACCGTGAAGGATGCCGACGGCAAGACCTTCGCCTTCAAGTCGAATTGCGAAGCCTGCCGGTTGTCCGCCTCCACTATCCTGCCGATGCCGGATGCCGGCTCGTGGCTCGAGCGCGAACTCGCTTCGCTGATCAACGCGCCGATCGAAACATCAGCCGTTTCAGGCGCAAGCGCCGTCTGGCGGCCGAATTCGCGCGGGCCTCCCATCCTCGTCTGATCTGCCTTCGCAATCCATGATGCAGAATGCCGGTCCGCCCGAGAGAAGTCCGCGGCCGGCGAGGAGACATCCGATGAAAACTATCAAGACACTTGGCGAGACATTCGGGCTTGCCGCCCTTCTTTCCGTGACCGCCTTTGCCGACGCCGAGGCGCATGTGACCTTCCTCGACAGAGAGGCGAAGCAGGAGAGCACCATTCTCGCTACGCTGCAGGTGCCGCATGGCTGCGACAGCAAGGCGACCACGGAAGTGCGGGTCAAGCTGCCGGAAGGCTTCGTCTTCGCCAAACCGCAGCCGAAGGCCGGCTGGGAACTCGAGGTGATCAAGGGCGACTATCAGAAGACCTATGACAATCACGGCGACAAGGTGAAGACGGGTGCGATCGAAGTGCGCTGGAAGAACGGCAATCTCTCCGACGATTTCTACGACACCTTCGTCATCCAGGGTAAGGTATCGGGCGTCGAAGCCGGCACCTCGCTCGCTTTTCCGGTGACGCAGATGTGCGGCGACACGGTCGAGGCCTGGGATCAGGTGGCCAAGGAAGGCGGTGACGCGCATGGGATGAAAAGCCCGGCGCCGCTGTTGAAGGTCGTTGCCGGTGAAGATCATGGTCACGATCATGCCGATATGGCCGGCATGGACATGTCCGCTATGGCGGGCGCTGCCGCACCGGCTGGCGACACGGTCAAGGCCGGCGATCTCGAAATCTCCGGCGGCTTCGCCAAGGCAATGCTGCCCGGCCAGCCGGTCGGCGGCGGCTTTTTCACGGTGAAGAATAACGGCCAGACGGACGATCGCCTGGTGTCCGTCAGCTCGCCCGCAGCTGGTGAGGTTCAGATCCACGAGATGGTGACGAAGGACAATGTTATGCGGATGCGCCAGCTGAAGGACGGTATCGCCATCGGTGCCGGCGAGACGGTCAAGCTCCAGCCCGGCAACCTGCACCTGATGTTCCAGAAAGTGAAGACGCTGTTCAAGCAGGGCGATACGGTGCCGGTGACGCTGACCTTCGAAAAGGCCGGCAAGGTCGATCTGGTCCTGCGGGTGCTGTCCGCCCAAGGCAAATGAAGTAGACTGATTAAACAGAAAAGCCTGCGACTGTAACCGCAGTCGCAGGCTTTCGTTTGGAAGGTGATGGGCCTCAGAAGTCTTCGTAGGATCGCAGCGCCTGCTTCAGGCCGGCCTGCGGCTGGCGGTTGCCTTTGGCCATCAGGTCGAGGGCCACTTCGGTCGACTGGATGATGCTGGAGGGCTCGTCTATTTCCTGAGTGCCTTCGGCCTTCAACTGCCGGTCGGCAACGCGGCGCGCATCGCGGGCGGCGGTGCTCGTCGCGACACGCTGCGGGATTCGGAGCGAGTCGAAGGCAATGGCGGCGGTGCTCGCCGATATGGACAGGAGCTGGGTCATGTCGTCAGCGTATCGGTACGACCTTGGCGCCATTATAAAAAAATCATCGGCATTTTACCGGATGGTAAGAATTCATTCCTTCCCGATTGGAATCGCTGCAGAGTTGCGATAAATCCGGCTGATGATCCAGGCTCTTCTCGTCGCCGTCGGCGGCGCCATCGGTTCTCTTCTCAGATATTATGTCGGCCAATGGGCGCTGAGACTCATGGGTCCGGCATTTCCCTGGGGCACGCTCGCCGTCAATGTCGTCGGCTGTTTTGTCATCGGCATCTTCGCCGAGCTGATTGCGCGGAAGTTCAATGCTTCGGTGGAGCTGCGCCTCCTGCTGATCACCGGCTTCCTCGGCGGCTTCACAACCTTCTCGGCCTTCTCGCTGGATGCAATCTCGCTGTTCGAGCGCGGCGAGGCCGTCGCCGGCGGTATTTACATCGCGGCGAGCGTCGGGCTTTCGATGGCGGCCGTCATGACAGGGCTCGCCGTCATGCGCGCTTTGGCCTGATTTCTTTTCCGGTTTCCGTTTTGCATGAAAATGCTCTAAAGGCTGCGGCAAGAACGCCGGCTCGGCCTGCGCTGCAATTTCCGAAAGATTTTTTATGGCTGGCATAGAACATATCAAGGTTGAACCCGACGAAGCCGGCATGCGGCTCGATCGCTGGTTCAAGGTGCACTTTCCCGGGCTCGGCTTCGGTCCGCTGCAGAAGCTCTTGCGCTCCGGCCAGGTGCGCGTCGACGGTGGACGTGTCAAATCGGATGCGCGCGTGCAGCCCGGCCAGACGGTGCGCGTGCCGCCGATGGATGTCGATGCCAAACTGAAATCCGGACCGATCGCCGGCAAGGATCTCAAACATTCGACGGATTTCCAACTCTTATCGCGCATGGTGCTGCACGAGGACGAAAAGGTAATCGTACTCAACAAGCCCCCTGGTCTTGCGGTGCAGGGTGGCTCGGGTGTGGCCAGGCATATCGACCAAATGCTCGAAGCCTGGACTAGCCCGAAGGGCGAGAAGCCGCGGCTTGTTCACCGTCTCGACCGCGACACCTCGGGTGTTCTCGTCATCGCCCGCACGCGCGGCGCGGCGCAGAAGCTGACGGCGGCCTTCCGCGAGCGCGACACCAAAAAGACCTACTGGGCGCTGGTCAAGGGCGTGCCGCGCAAGCACGAGGACAAGATTTCGACCTGGCTCGTCAAGGAGCCGACCGTTGACGGCGACCGCATGCGCATCGCCAAGCACGGCGAGGACGGCGCCGACCATGCGATTTCCTTCTACCGCGTGCTGGAGACGGCGGCACAGAACCTCGCATGGCTGGAGATGGAGCCCTATACCGGCCGTACCCACCAGTTGCGCGTCCATGCCCTGCATATCGGCCACCCGATCATCGGCGATCCGAAATATTTCGACGACGATCCGAATTGGGATTTTCCAGGCGGCGTTCAGAAGAAGCTGCATCTGCACGCCCGTCACATCGACATTCCGCACCCCTCCGGCGGCCGCCTGCGTGTCAGCGCGCCGCTGCCGGCGCATATGGTGCAGACCTGGAACCTTCTCGGTCTCGACCTTGCCGGCGCTGAAAGGGACAGCGAATGAAACTTGCCCTTTTCGATTGCGACGGCACGCTGGTCGACAGTGCTGCGCTGATCCACGAAACCATGCGCCGGACCTTCGACAAGTTCGGCAAGCCTGAACCGCGGTTTGAAGTCACCAAGGCCATTATCGGCTTGTCCCTCGATATCGCGATCGCCCGCATGCAGGGCAGGCCGCATGTGGAGCAGGAAGACATCGACATGACGGCGCATTACAAATCGCTGTTCTCGATCGTGCGTCAGGATCTCGACTACAAGGAGCCGCTGTTTCCCGGCATCCGCGAAATGATCGATGCACTGACTGGCCGAGAAGACCTGCTGATCGGCGCGGTGACAGGCAAATCCAGGCGCGGGCTCAAGGTCGTGATGGAGACGCATGGCTTCGACAAGCATTTCATCGTCGCACGCACCGCCGACGATTGCCCCTCTAAACCGCATCCGGCCATGGTGACGGAATGCTGCGATGAAACCGGCATGAATGCCACTGACACCATTGTCATCGGCGATGCGGTTTACGATATGCAGATGGCCAAGGCTGCCGGGGCCAAGGCGATCGGCGTTGCCTGGGGCTATGCCAGCGTGGATGAGCTGATCGCCAACGGCGCTGATGCGATCGCCTACCATCCGAACGAGATATTGCGTCATTTTTCCTGAGGTGAGCCCATGCGCGATCTGCTGAACGACCTTTCCGAAGGCCTGAGCCATCCCGATCCCATCCGCCGCGCGCAGATCCAGATGAAGAAGCCGCTGCCGAAGCGCTTCTATACCGACGTCTCCGTTGCCGAGCACGAGGGTGGTTTTGCGATCACGCTCGACGGCAAGATGGTGCGTACGCCGGCGCGTCAAGTTCTCGCCGTGCCGACTGAGGCGCTGGCGCGGCTTGTCGCCGCCGAATGGCAGGCGCAGGGCGAAGAGATCAATCCCGTGAGCATGCCGGTGACCCGGCTCGTCAACACCGCACTCGACGGCGTTGCCGCCAACGCGCAGGCGATTTTCGAGGATATATTGCGTTTTTCCTCCAGCGACCTCATCTGCTACCGCGCCGAGGAGCCGGAACTGCTGGTCGAGCGCCAGGCCGAGCACTGGGATCCCGTGATCGACTGGGCGGCGACCGATCTCGGCGCCCGCTTCATCCTCGTCGAAGGGGTGATGCCTCATGAGCAGCCGCGCGAGGCGATTGCCGCCTTTGCCGTCACGCTCGCGAGATATGATAGCCCGATGGCGCTGGCCGCCCTCCACACAGTCACCACGCTGACGGGCTCGGCGATCCTGGCGCTGGCCTTCGCCGAGAGCCGTGTGACGGTGGAGGAGGCCTGGTCGCTTGCCCATCTCGACGAGGATTGGACGATCGAGCATTGGGGCAGCGACGAGGAAGCGGAGCAGCGGCGGGCCAAGCGCTTTGCCGAGTTCAAAGCCGCAGCGGATGTTTTTTTCGCCCTAAGCGCCTGAAACATATTGCCTTCCAATGCATTATGACGAAGTCTGCGACTCCAACGGGGTGGTGCGGGATTTTTGCAATGATTTGGCTGAGGTCGTGTTTTTGCCGGGCGACACTCGTCTGTGTCGCGCTCACGGCCTGCGGCAGCCTCTCGGCCACCAAGCCGGCGGCGCCGGTCTATGATGTGCGCAGCGCCGTCGTTCTCTCCGGTCCGAACATGCCGGCCGAGCTGCTTTCCGGTATCAACGACCGCGTCAACGCGGCGATCAACGCCACCGTGCGCGACACCGTGCTGCCGCGTGTGGTGCTGACGATCCGCGTGGTATCCGTCCAGAAGGGCCTCGGCTTCCAGAAGGACCGCAACGTCGCCAAGATCAGCATCGACGCGGCCTCGGTCGAGGACGGCTCGGTCATCGCCGTCAGCGCCTTCGACGTCACCAGCATCGCTGCCGATCCCAAGCTTGCCGACGAGATCCTGGCCGAGGACGCCGCCGCAAGGATACGCTCGGTTTTCTCACTCAGCGGGCGCGCTCAGTAGCGCGACGCCCTAACCGCCGGATTGCCGCCGCAGCGGCGAGGGAGATCGCATGAAGGAAATTCTCGAAGAACTGGAACGGCGCCGCGACGTCGCCCGCCTTGGCGGCGGCGAGGCGCGCATTGACGCCCAGCACAAGCGCGGCAAGCTGACGGCGCGCGAGCGCATCGATCTCTTCCTTGACGAAGGCTCGTTCGAGGAGTTCGACATGTTCGTCGAACACCGCTCCACCGATTTCGGCATGGACAAGAGCCGTATCGCCGGCGACGGCGTCGTCACCGGCTGGGGCACGGTCAATGGCCGCACCGTGTTCGTCTTCGCCAAGGACTTCACCGTCTTCGGCGGCTCGCTGTCTGAAGCGCACGCCGAGAAGATCATGAAGGTGCAGGACATGGCGCTGAAGAACCGCGCGCCGATCGTCGGTATCTATGATGCGGGTGGCGCTCGTATCCAGGAGGGCGTGGCGGCTCTCGGCGGTTATGCCGAGGTATTTCAGCGCAATGTGCTCGCTTCCGGCGTCATTCCGCAGATCTCGGTGATCATGGGTCCTTGCGCCGGCGGCGACGTCTATTCGCCTGCGATGACCGATTTCATCTTCATGGTGCGTGATACCTCCTACATGTTCGTCACCGGGCCGGACGTGGTGAAAACCGTCACCAACGAGACGGTGACATCAGAAGAGCTCGGCGGCGCCGTGGTGCATACTGTGCGCTCATCGATTGCCGACGGCGCCTATGAGAATGATGTCGAAACGCTGCTGCAGGTGCGCCGGCTGATCGATTTCCTGCCGCTTTCGAACACCGCGCCGCTGCCGGAGATCGAATGTTACCAGTCGGTGACAGATGTCGATGCCTCGCTCGATACGCTCGTGCCGGCGAGTTCCAACAAACCTTACGACATCAAGGAACTGATCCGGAAGGTGGCGGACGAGGGGGATTTCTTCGAGATCCAGGCGAGCTTTGCCAAAAATATCGTCTGCGGCTTCGGCCGCGTCGAAGGCTCGACCGTCGGCTTTGTCGCCAATCAGCCGATGGTGCTGGCCGGCGTTCTCGACAGCGACGCCTCGCGCAAGGCGGCCCGCTTCGTGCGCTTCTGCGACTGCTTCAACATTCCGATCGTCACCTTCGTCGACGTGCCGGGCTTCCTGCCGGGTACGGCGCAGGAATATGGCGGCCTCATCAAGCACGGCGCCAAGCTGCTCTTCGCCTATGCCGAGGCGACGGTGCCGAAGCTCACCGTCATCACCCGCAAGGCCTTCGGCGGCGCCTATGACGTTATGGCGTCGAAACATCTGCGCGGCGACCTCAATTATGCCTGGCCGACAGCGCAGATCGCCGTGATGGGCGCCAAGGGCGCTGTCGAGATCATCTTCCGCAAGGATATTGCCGATCCGGAGAAGATCGCCGCGCATACGAAAATGTACGAGGACCGGTTCCTCTCGCCCTTCGTCGCCGCCGAGCGCGGTTATGTCGATGAGGTGATCATGCCGCATTCGACCCGGCGGCGGCTGGCGCGCGGTTTGAAAATGCTGCGCAACAAGGATCTCGCCAATCCGTGGAAGAAACACGACAACATTCCGCTTTGACGTTTTCCGCCGAATAAAGCTGTGCGATCGGGTGTTTACCTGCTGTCGAAAAAGTGAACGGTCGTCAGCGATCCGTGTGTTCATTCCTTGCCAAGGACAAGCTAACGCTCGGCACTTATTGTTTTAAAGGAGAGGTTTAATGTCAACTTTTGAGCGTCTTTCTGCCTATCGCCCCTATGGGCTGGCCGCTCTCAGAATCATCACCGCGCTGCTGTTCATCGAACACGGCACGATGAAGCTTTTCGCTTTCCCGGTTGCGCAAATGGAAGGCTCGCTGCCGCCGCTGATGCTGTTCGCCGCCCTGCTCGAGCTGATCGGCGGCATTCTCATTCTCGTCGGCCTGCTGACGCGCCCGGTCGCCTTCTTGCTGGCCGGCGAAATGGCCGTCGCCTATTTCATGGCGCATGCCCCGAGCAGCTTCTTCCCGGCCGTCAACCAGGGCGACGCAGCGATCCTGTTCTGCTTCGTCTTCTTCTACCTGGTCTTCGCCGGTCCCGGCGCTTTTGCCGTCGATAACCGCAAGACAGCCTGAACGATACACTGAGGGGCGTCGGCGACGCCCCTCCACCTCACATCAGGCAGTAAGCTTGAGACCGGCGATGCCGGCGACGATCAGCGTGATGCAGGCAAGACGGGAGACACTTGCCTCATCACCCAGCAGCCAGATGCCGAGAAATACGGTGCCGACTGTGCCGATGCCGGTCCAGACCGCATAGGCGGTACCGATCGGCAGATGCTTCACCGCCAGGCCGAGCAGCACGATGCTCACCACCATCGATATGACGGTCAGCGCCGTCGGCATCGGCCGTGTGAAACCCTCGGTATATTTAAGGCCGATCGCCCAGCCACATTCGAAAAGACCGGCGAGAAAAAGCAGAAACCAGGCCATACGACTCTCCTTGTTCAAGAGCGAGGCCGTCCCCGCGACAGTTGCATCCCAGAGGATGCCGCAGTCGTCTGCGATAGCGCCTATATGCGTGAGGAAACGGCCGGCTTCAAGATAGGAATCGGCATGGCTGCCATGCCACCCGTTTCCTGCGAGCCTGTGTGAGCCACATCAAGATTGCCCGCCAGCCTCCGTGGCAAGGCTTTTGGCGCGGCGGCAGAGGCGATCGAAGGTTTCGAGGAAGCGTGAGCGGTCCTTCTGGCTGAAAGCGGCGTTGTAGCCCTTGCTCTCGCCGGTTTCGCGCAAGTGCGCGCCGAGATCGCGCATGGCGCTCGCCATGCCGATATTGGTCTCGTCGAAGACGCGGCCGGTGGGGCCGCTGACGAAGGCGCCGGTCGCGACACAGCGCACGGCAAGCGGCACATCGGCGGTGACGACGACATCGCCCGCGCCGGCGCGTTCGGCGATCCAGTTGTCGGCGGCGTCGAAGGCGTTGGAGACGATGACGTTGTGGATCATCGGATCGCGCGAGGGGCGCAGGCCGGAATTGGCAACGAAGGTGACTTCGAGGCCGTGACGTTCGGCCACCTTCAGGACTTCCGGCTTCACCGGGCAGGCATCGGCGTCGACGTAGATCATGGCAATATCCTCATGCCGGTTGCGTGGCCTGCTGGCGGACCATATCGACATGCGGAATGCCGTCTTCCAGATATTCCTGTGACACCGCGATGAAACCGAAAGATTCGTAGAACCGGCGCAAATGGGCCTGTGCCGACAAGGCAATGGGAATTTCCGGATAAAGCCGCTCGCAAGCGGCAATCGCCTCGCTCATCAGTACATCGCCCAGCCGCTTGCCGCGATGATCAGGCGAGACGACAACGCGGCCGATCTTCGACGGATCCTGTGGCTCATACGGTTTCAGGATTCGCGCCGCGCCCAGGAGTTCGGCACCTTCCAGCAGCCGCAGATGCAAGGCATCGATATCCTTGCCGTCAAGTTCCGGGTAGGGGCAGTTCTGCTCGACGACGAAGACATCGACCCGCATTCTCAAGAGGTCGTAGAGCTCCCGCGCGGGAAGTTCATCGAGACTCCTGAGGTCTATCCTATAGGTGGCAGGAACCCCCGTCGCCTTGACCTCCACCAGAACTTCGCCGGCCGCCGGCCCCTCCAGCTGCACGGTCATCACTTCCAGCGGTTTTCCTGCCTGAACGGCAACGGCAGCGCGAACGTCCATTTGATATCTCCCTGCTGATTTTGTCGGTATCCGGCTGCTTGTCGGGCTGAGCTTGGCATGGTCGGCGGGCCCCGCTGACGAAGCCGGCCGCCTGGCTTATCTCAGGCAAATTCCATGATCACGGCATCGACGGCCAGGCTTTCGCCGGCCGCGGCATTGATCTTCGAGACGACGAGATCGCGGTCGGCGCGCAGCACGTTTTCCATCTTCATCGCTTCAACGATCGCAAGCGTCTCACCGGCCTTGACCTCCTGGCCCTCGGCCACCGCGATGGCGACGACGAGGCCGGGCATCGGGCAGAGCAGGAGCTTGGAAGTATCGGGCGGCAGCTTCACCGGCATCAGCCGGTCGAGTTCGGCATGACGCGGCGAAAAGACCTTGGTCGTCACCGAAAGCCCCTGCCAGTCGATACGCAAGCCGTTCAGAACGGGGCGGATCTGCGCGGTGATGTCGCGACCGCCGACCTTGCCGTTCCAGACAGGGTCGCCCGGTCTCCAATCGGTGACAACACTCTGGCTCCCGCCCTCGATCGCCCCATCGATCGCGATATCCATATCGAAGGGGATGGTGACGAGGCCGTCGAGCAATCTTGCTGCGACATGGTTGTCGCCGATCTTGACCACCCAATCCTCGCGCAGCACGCCCGCTGCGGCGCGCAGGCGATCGGCGAAACGTTCGCGGCGGTTCGTCTCGATCAGCGAGGCGGAAAGCGCGATGCCGGCAAGCACGGCTTCTTGCGCCCGGTCCGGTTTCATCGGCGCAAAGCCATCGGGATATTCCTCGGCGATGAAGCCTGTGGAAAGCCGGCCCTCGCGCCAGCGCGGATGTTTCATCAGCGCCGACAGGAAAGGCACATTGTGCTCGATGCCGTCGACGACGAAGCCGTCGAGCGCCTGACCCATGGCCTCGATCGCTTCCAGCCGCGTCGGCGCCCAGGTGCAGAGTTTGGCGATCATCGGGTCGTAATACATCGAAATCTCCGCACCTTCGAAGACGCCAGTATCGTTGCGGACGACGACATTGCCGGTCCTGCCTTCCGCCGGCGGCCGGTAGCGCGTCAGGCGGCCGATCGAGGGCAGGAAGTTGCGATAGGGATCTTCGGCATAGAGCCGGCTCTCGACCGCCCAGCCGTCAAGCCTGATATCCTGCTGGGCGAAGGGCAGGGGCTCTCCGGCCGCGACACGGATCATCTGCTCGACGAGATCGATGCCGGTGATGAGTTCGGTCACGGGATGCTCGACCTGCAGGCGGGTGTTCATTTCGAGGAAATAGAATTTGCGGTCCCGGTCGACGATGAATTCGACGGTGCCGGCGCTCTGGTAATCGACGGCTCTCGCCAGAGCCACCGATTGTTCGCCCATCGCCTTGCGGGTGGCTTCATCGAGGAAGGGCGAGGGCGCCTCTTCCGCCACCTTCTGGTTCCGCCGCTGGATCGAGCATTCGCGCTCGCCGAGATAGACGACGTTGCCATGCGCATCGGCCAGGACCTGGATCTCGATATGGCGCGGCTCGACAACGAATTTCTCGATGAAGACGCGGTCGTCACCGAAAGAGCTTTGCGCCTCCGAGCGGGCGCGCTCGAAGCCGTCGCGCACTTCCGCCTCGTTCCAGGCAATGCGCATGCCCTTGCCGCCGCCGCCGGCCGAGGCCTTGATCATGACGGGATAACCGATCCCGCCCGATATCACTTCCGCATGGGCGGCATCCTCGATGATGCCGAGGTGGCCGGGCACGGTGGATACACCGGCGGCATTGGCGAACTTCTTCGATTCGATCTTGTCGCCCATCGCCATGATCGCTTTCGGCTTCGGGCCGATGAAGATGATGCCCTGCTTTTCCAGTTCAGCGCAGAAGGAGGCGCGTTCGGACAGGAAGCCGTAGCCGGGATGCACCGCCTCGGCGCCGGTTGCCTTGCAGGCGGCAATGATCTTTTCGGCGACGAGATAACTCTCCGACGCCGCGGCCGGGCCGATATGAACGGCCTCGTCGGCCATCTCGACATGCAGCGCGTCCCGATCCGCATCCGAATAGACCGCGACGGTCAAAATGCCCATGCGGCGCGCAGTCTTGATCACGCGGCAGGCGATTTCGCCGCGATTCGCGATCAGGATTTTCTTGAACATCGAGACTCCACCCAGAAATGCATCCCGGAGTTTTACGCACAAAACACCGGAACGCACAATCAGGCTTGCGGAGCGTCAGGCGACGGCAGCTTCTGCGACGGGTTCCTCGTCGACGATGCGCAGCCAGCGGCTGCGCCGCGGCTCGGCATAGTCGCGCAGCTCGACGGCAGCCATGATCCCCGCCCAGTGCGGATGATTGGCGCCGCGCAGCGTTGCCTGCTCGATCTGCTGGAGAACGCCGTATTCGACCGACGAGACCGGGATGACGCCGCCTTCGGCGACGCTTCTGAAGATGCGCATCGCATAGTCGATGTCCTGGCGGGTGATGCCCCGGCGATCGATGGCGCGCGACAGCTTGTAGCCACCGATATTGTCGGTGATCGCCAGGCGGAGCTGATCGAGGGCGAGCGCTCTCAACTCGACTGGGACATCGGCCGAAATCTCCATGACGTGGAGAATGAGTTCGAGCTCGAGCGCCGAGTTGACGACACCATCGGTCGTGAACATGCGCATGATCCAGGCGACGTTGATTTCATCCAGCGAGCCCTGCGGATAGGTGTAATGGACGATGAAACCGGCGAGCTGCTCCACGAAGAAAGCGTTCCAGTCGGCACACTTCTCAGGGCAGGAATTGTTGAGCGCCAACATCGCCACGACATCGTCGGATGTCCGGATTCCCTCCGGAAAACTATGTTTGCGCAGCAGTACTATATCTTCGGCCGTCAGCCGATGCTTGCCGGCCACGACACAGGCCGGAAAAGCGAGACGAAATTCGCTCATGTTTTAACTCCAGGCTTCATCATGAAGCCGGAAACGGTTTTACCGCCTGCGAATTGACGATCCCTCAAGAAGAGGAGTTAACCCGATATTCCCCGGGTCAGGAAGATTTTAACGATTGCGCCTGCAGCCGCTCGCGCCAGATGATGAAGAGGCCTGACGCAACGATGATGAAGATGCCGATCCATTTGGAAAAGCTCGGGAAATCGTTGAACAGCGCATAACCGAGAACGGTCGCCGAGATGATCTCGAAGTACTGGAACGGCGCAAGCAGCGACAGCGGCGCGAGGCGGAAAGCCCGGACGACGAGCATATGCGCATATCCCGAGATCGAGCCAAGGGCGAGAAGCAGAACAAGGTCGAGGCTGGAGGAGGGCAGAGAGACGGCAAAATCGGCATTGCCGGAACTGCTGCCGACGAGAAGGGCGGCCGCCATGAAGACCGTTCCGCCGATGCCGGCCATCGTCTGCATGGTCAGCGGCGAATCGGCCTCGCCGATGGCGCGGTTGAGGAACAGATAGAGCGAGAACAGAAAGGCACAGGCGACCGGCAGCAGCGCCTTCAGGCCGAAGATTTCGTAGCTCGGCTGAATGACGATCATCGCGCCGCCGAAACCGACGACGATCGCCGTCCAACGCCGCCCGCCGACCTTCTCTCCGAGAAACAGCGCCGACAGGGCAGCCAGCATGAAGGGCTCGACGAAATAGATGGCGAAGACATCGGCGAGCGGCATGTATTTGACGGCAACGAAGAACAGCAGGCTCGCACCACCATGCAGCGCACCGCGCAGCAGGTTCATCCACGGCCGTTGGGCCGAAAGCGCCTTCAGCCCGAAAAGGGCGAAAAGAATCGGCAGGGTGCAGGCGATTTGGAAGAAGAATCGGTAGAAGGTCACCTGACCCGGCGACATCGCCTCGAAGGTCGCCATATATTTGGCGATGGCATCCATGATCGGCAGGATGAACATGGCGCCGGACATGATGGCCATGCCCTGCGGGGAGTTTTGATGGGGCTCTGACATGGCTGCTGATTCTTGCGAGGATCACGCCATCAACCATGAGAAGGCCGGGCATTCAAGCCGAGCAATCGCAAATGGCTTCGAGGTGAAAACGAAATCGTCGCTTAGAGAAGAGCGTTTCCCTGAAGGGAAATGGTGCGGTCGAGAAGACTCGAACTTCCACGGGTTGCCCCACAGCGACCTCAACGCTGCGCGTCTACCAATTCCGCCACGACCGCATCGTGGTAGGTGCCGATTTGCGTCGGCGGGGCAGCATGTAGCAAAAGCATCTGGGGTGCACAAGGGCGGATATGACAGTTTTTTTTAAATCCGCTCACAGCATTTGAATTGGCCCCGAAACGGGTCCATATAGCTGTGCTGCCGCCCCTTTTTTCAGGCATTTCGGGGAGAGCGGCAAGGAATGGCCATGCTTCGCACCGATCTCGAATTTTCCATGCTTCCCCAACTCGGAACCAAGCCGGTACGCTGGCGCATCACCGATGGCCTCGTCCCCTATGAGGAGGCGGTGGAGACGATGGAGCGCGAGGTGGCGGTCATCGCCGATGGCGGTGATGAGCTTGTCTGGCTCGTCGAACATCCGCCGCTCTATACTGCCGGCACCAGCGCCAATGCGAGGGACCTCGTCCAGCCGAACCGGTTTCCGGTCTTTGCTACCGGGCGTGGCGGTGAATACACCTATCATGGACCCGGTCAGCGCGTCGCCTATGTCATGCTCGATCTGAAGAGGCGGCGTCAGGATGTGCGCGCCTTCGTCGCCGCCCTCGAAGATGTCGTTATCCGCACGCTAGACATGATGACTGTGCGCGGCGAGCGACGTGAAGATCGCGTCGGCGTCTGGGTGCGCCGGCCGGAAAAGCCATTGCTGGCCGATGGGACGATGGCCGAGGACAAGATCGCCGCCCTCGGTATAAGACTGCGGAAATGGGTCACCTTCCACGGACTGTCGCTCAACGTCGACCCCGATCTCGATCATTTCGGTGGCATCGTGCCCTGCGGGATTTCGGCCTACGGCGTGACCAGCCTCGTCGATCTTGGCTTGCCCGTGATGATGGCTGATGTCGATATGCGGCTGCGCACCGCCTTCGAAGCGGTTTTCGGCGAAACGACGGGCGAAATCTGACGCTTTAGGGAACAATCGCCGGCGTAGAGATGGATTGAAAAAGAGAGGGCCGATTTCCGGCCCTTTCTTTTATCGGATCCCAGCCTTTATTGGATCAATGCGTCGCGCGGCATGCTTCGGTGCGGGAGGCGCCGCTGTCTGCACCCTTGGTGTGGGAGCCCTTCGGGCCAATCATGCTGTGGCATGGGGGCAGGGGGTTGATACCGGCCGTTGCGGTCTTGTCGACGACAGGAGTCGCCATGGCGCTTGGGGCGAAGCCGTCGCTGTCATTGGTGTAGTCGCTGGAATAGGCCGGGGCCTTGTGGCTGCTATAGTGGACCGGAGCCGGCTTCGACATCGGGCTCGGGGCGAAGCCGTCGCTGTCATTGGTGTAATCGCTGGAATAGGTCGGCTGGGCGAAGGCAGCGCCTGCGAGGCTGACGGCGAAAATGGACGCGGCAAGGGCAAATTTGATGCGCATGATCTATCTCCTCAATCTGCTGTTGAATTCCACAGCGTAAACTAACCCTCGGCACACACGAGTTCGCGCTCCAATTCAGGCAATTTTGTGATAATATGGCGGAGCAGCCGCGACCATTTGTCCGAATGAAATCACAGTGTTGTCAACGGAATTGACGTTCTCGTGACAGAAGCCGCCTAACAGAAACCGGCGATTAGACTCGTGAAAAGACAGTCGTTGCTACAATCTTAAATTGTTAACTTTTGGTAATGTTGAGAACGATCATCAACGGAAGGCGGCAGCCCTCCCGTTGATGATCTGCGCTGTGCGTAATGCGTTAGTCCTCGTTCGGGATATGCGCGTCGACACCGGTCAGCTGCAACTTATTGCGGACATGATGGACGCCATCGACCGAAAGCGCGCCGAGTTCGACCTTGCGGGCAATGCCGATCGTCTCCACCGATCCTTCCAGGGTAACGACGTGACCGTCTGCATGAACCTCGACGCTGTCGATATCGACCTCGGGAATGTTTTCGAGATTGTCGTTCACCCGCGCTTCGAGATCGTCGCTTTCATCGCGGTCGATCGTATCGGCGCGC
>NZ_VSZV01000231.1:0-15587 GCF_008919455.1 Rhizobium sp. PEPV16 | reverse complement strand
AGATGAATGCCGCCCAGTTCTTGCGCAATTTGATCGCGGCAGTGCCCTACACCATTCACACCGTTTTGACCGATAATGGCATTCAGTTCACCAACCGAGCTTCTGATCGAAATGCTTTCCAGCACATCTTCGACTGGGTCTGCGACGATCACAGCATCGAGCATCGCCTGACCAAGGTAAAGCACCCCTGGACCAACGGGCAGGTCGAGCGGATGAACCGAACGATCAAGGAGGCGACCGTCAAGCGCTTCCACTACGACGATCATGCGCAGTTGAAAAAACATCTGGCCGACTTTATCGACGCCTACAATTTCGGGCGCCGGCTCAAGACGCTAAAGGGCCTCACGCCTTACGAGTTCATCTGCAAACGATGGACTTTGGAGCCAGATCGATTCATCATCGATCCGATCCATCAAATGCCGGGACTAAACACCTAGGTCGCGACTGACGGATACTCGCGACCCGCCCAGTCCTTCAAATCCGATGCAAATGTGCGCTGGAATGACAGCGGACCCGATTTGGCTCGGTACGGCTCATCATAAATACCGATGAATATCGTCAGGTTGAGAAAGAAATGCGCTCCCATTTCGAAAAGCGCGACGTAATCGTGACGTACCAGCGCATCCCTCTCATATTCAGTAAGGCTGTGCACGCTGGAGTCTTCTGTCTCGTTTCCCAACAGGGCAGGGCCGAGTGCCTGTTCCCAAGCAGCCACGAGGGAGGCTGGATCATCAGCATAGCGGCGAAGCAGCTGCGGGTCGCGGTCAACCATGAAGAGGAATTTGTTGACGTAGTATTTGCTCATAATGCGCTCCCTTCAAGGGACCAAGTGAAATAGGCCTCCATGGTGTGAAAGAGGTCCAGGCTGTCTGCATGATCGGCGACCTGGCGACCGGCGACGCCAAGCATCAGAATGAAATTCAGGAAGCCGTGGGTCGCGTTTCCATGTCCTTGAAGTGAGGCATGGGTTACATTCGCAAGGATCGAGTCGATATCCGCATGCCGTACCCAATCGATCGCTTGACGATCGAAGGCGGGATCGGGGCCGGTTTCCATGAACTGTCGCGGGCCACCCAACTCCAGGGACAGATGCCCTGTCCCGATCACGGCGACACGAATGTCCGCCGGATAGTCCATGACAGCTTTGCGGATGGCGCGCCCCAGGTCATAGAATCGCTTAGGCGACGGCAAAGGCGGAGCGAATATGTTGGTGTAGATCGGCACAACAGGCAGATCGTTGGTTGGCCGAAGCGTAATGATCGGGCAGATGATCGAGTGGTCGATTTTGAGTTCATTCGATAAGGCGACATCAAAGTCCTGATCGAGAAACGACTGATGCATGAAGCCCGACATTTCCTCGTCGCCTTGCAACAGGTATTTGGGCAGCCCGAACTCGCGCACCTCGTTATAGAATGTCGCGTCGTATGCGGGTGCCTTGCCGATCAGAAACTGCGGGTAGTTATCCAGGAAGAGCTGGTGGAAATGATCGGAGCCGACCATCACCAGAAGATCGGGCTTCGCCTTCGTGAGCGTCTCGCGATATGCCTCGATCTTCTCCTTCCAGATCTGTGCTTGCGGCATTTGTTCCCCGGGAGGGGCGGTTGTCGCCTTAAGGTAAAACGGGTGATGGGTTGAGGCGAGCGCTGCGACAAGGTTTGCCAATATTTCTCCTCCAATGCTTGCGAGTGTATAAGGGCAATAGATTGCGTCGACAGGCCGCAAGAGGCGCATCGTCGACTGTGCACCTCATTGCTAGCGGGTGTTTTGCGCGACTCCATTTCAGCGGGAGGGCCGCTGGGTTGCAGATGAAATAGTTTCATCGTCGTTGGCCCGGGAGGCGAAAACGGCGGTTCGGCACACGTTGCTCGATCAAACTCATTGCATGTCCCGCCCGTGAAGCACCTCGAGCGTTTGGAGCGGCTCCGTCCCCAGACCAGCCGGCGAGCAAGCCCTGGAATTCTTCGGGTTTTGGCTACGGCTGTAACAAAGTCGGGAATTTCCGACATATGTCTGAGCTTTGGCTCGCTCTAAATCGGGACGCGTGATGGAGGGACAGGCGAGAGATGGCGCCGTTCAGTCATGTTCGAAGGCTTATAAAAGACGACACCTTTCGCGATGGCGAAAAGGGTCGCTAGCCGGAAGCAACCGATTCCAGGACGCTTCAGCAACACCACAGAGAGCATCATTTTAATGGTCGAAACGATTAATAGGAAAGTAGAGACGTCCCATTGCGTAATCGCAACCGAGATGACGACAGGAAAAGGCTTGGACGTCGTCCTCATTCACGGAAATTCATCCTGCCGCGCCGTATTCGAGCGACAATTGCACTCAGGGCTCGGCGAGGCCCACCGTTTGATTTGTTTCGACCTGCCAGGGCACGGCCAATCAGAAGATGCGCGCGAAAAGGAAAGAACCTACCCCTTGCCCGGTCTCGCCGACGCCGCCCTGGAGGTGCTGGAAGCGCTCGACGTTCGAAATCCTGTCTTGCTGGGATGGTCACTCGGCGGTCACGTTGCGATTGAGATGGCATCTCGCCAACCGAATTTCCGTGGCCTCTTCATCACAGGTACCCCGCCTGTGGGCGAGGACATCTCGGAGGGTTTCCGCGGAAGCCTCCTGAAGGGACTTGCGGCGTCATCGTCTTTTTCGCAAGACCAGGCAGCCCAGTTTGCGGACCGTGTGTTCGGCAGCTCGGCAACGCCTGAACTCGTGCAAGCGGCAGCGAGAACTGATGGCGATTTTCGAACCACGCTGTTCTCCCAAGCGCGCGTCGCAGAAAAGAGCAACCAGCGCGAGGTGATGGGTTCGACCAAAACGCTGACCGCGGTTGTCAATGGCGCTGCGGATCAAATTGTCAACCTCGACTATATTGATCGCGTTCCGTACGCCAACTTATGGCGGGATAAATGCTTTCGGATTGATTTTGCGGGGCATGCGCCATTCCTGCAAGTTAGCCCTGTTTTTAACCAGTATGTCGCCGAATTCCTTCGTGACGTCGAGCGCGCCGAGCACAACTGACCCCACTCGCGCCGTGCCCTATGATGACGAAGACGGGGAAGACAATTTGGCAGCGCAAGCATCAACAAAGTGTCGCTTTTTGTGAGCGACACTTTGTTCTTCTCCTGCCCGGCTATCAGTTGATCGGGACATTCATATGTCGCCTGGCATCCATGGACCGGGTGGTCAGGCGCCGATCACACCGCTTTCGTGACGAACCCAACTTGCGTCCTCGGTCCTAAGCAACACGAGCCACCCCTGGCGCGCAGCTCGCCAGGAGCTAGCGGTTGGCTTTTCGGCAACTTGAAGACGGGCTTCCGTCACCGCATAGGAAGGACTCTAGAATGAAACTTGGTTTGAATGCCGGTCGGGCAGTCGGTTTCGATGAAGATGTTGGCATTTGGCGCCTAATAGATCACCCACACTCAGACGATCTGCTGGCGCTTCTATCGTTGGAATCTGACGCGCTTGCCAAATGCCTCGGCGAGCGCGGCGGTGCCCCCCGTGGCTTGCCGTTCAAGCCTGGATCACTCCGATCGTTCGCTCTCTGGGAGAGACATATGACGACGGCAGCAAGGGGGATGGTCTCATGTTTTGGATCCCCCCTGCTGAAATCCATAGCGGCGGGTTATGAGCGGCTCACCCGAAAACCCATACCACCCATGCGGCCCAGGCCCAATTACTACCGCTTCCCACAATATTATATGAGCAACCACCGTTCACTCATGGAAGATGGAGAAGAACTTCCATGGCCGTCATTTTCGGATGTCGTGGATTTTGAACTCGAGATCGGCCTGGTCATCGCTAAGCAAGTGCGCGATTGCACGCCTAGCGAAGGTCTTTCGGCGATAGGCGGCTTCTGTATTGTCAATGATTGGAGTGCGCGTGACGTGCAGTGGGACGATACGCGGCGCGGTACATTCGGCGGCGTGGTCAAGGCAAAAACCTTTGCTGGCGCGATCGGGGCCATCGTCGTGACCGCTGACGAGATACTTCCGCGATTCAACCAATTGACAGGCAAGGTGCGCGTCAACGGCGACATCTGGTGCGAAGGTAACACCGAAAACGCCCAGCACGACCTTGGCGAGGTCGTCTCCTACGCAGCGATGGGAGAGACTGTCTATCCTGGAGACCTTTTATCCACCGGCACCCTTGCGGGGTGCTGTGGCCTCGAGATCGGGCGTTTTCCCGCTAGAGGCGATGAGGTTCAACTCGAGATCAATGGCCTTGGAACGTTGACTAATCGCATTGGGAATTAGCTGGGGTCAACACGATCGTACCCCGTCGGCTCGAGTTCGCAGGCCGATCGTTGGGAGGTCGCATCGGCAGGCGATAGATTGGCCTCAAGGTTTAAACTGCCGCCACGCGCCAGGCAGCAGCATCACTGCCTAGCGAGCAATATGCGTCTGACATTGTTGCTTTCTCCTAAGCTTTGATCGTTGTGTATTCATCGCTGGCGAGCCGTCTCGCAGGACATTGAAGCGTATTAGCGTCGACCATGAGATCGTGTCGACAGGCGCTGGTTCGAACCTACTTTCGGTGGCCGGAGGCCAACTCGCACTAGACTCAACACTCCAGACGTGGCTCTGATTCCTTCGCTGCCAGTCGGTTTGCATGATTCCTTCCCTTCTTGTGCGCGCGCTTAGGCGGGCGGAGGGGTGGACGAAAAGTCCCGGCGTCCAGACGTCTTCCTAACCGGCATCATTTCCTGAACCTTCGCTTGCCGGGAAGTGAAGAATATGTTGATGTTCTAAATACATTACAACTATCAAATTTATCAATTGCTAAAGGCTGTCGGCAGGTGTACCCCGTCCTCCAAAAGCGGAGAATTTGGCGTTGGACGAGATCCTCACGACTGCCCAGACGGCGAAATTACTGGGCGTTTCAGTACGGACCGCCCAGTTGTGGGTCGAAAGCGGCGAGATTCCGTCGTGGAAGACGCCTGGTGGCCATCGACGCATCCCTCGCGTTGCGATCGTTGAAATGCTCGCATCGAGGCAATCCGATACCAAAGTGCGTGCCGTCGCGGTTGTGCTAGCACGTCCGGAAAATACCAATGCCTGGCGCTCCTTGTCCGGACATGGATATATGGTCAAGGTCCTCGAAGATCCGCTAGTTGCAGCCGTGGTTATCGGCGAGTCCCTGCCCGACCTGATCGTTATAGAGAACGACGAGGGTGACGAGCGTGTACGATTGGCAAAAAAGCTCTGCGAGGACCCTTTGCTCTCTTCGGCATTGACGGTGTTGCGGACCAAAGTCGGAGCCGAGGTTTCCAGCGCGAACAAGAGGCAACCCTTTGCGATCAACATCGATCAGCCTGTCGACCTCGCTATTGCGGCGATCTTCGAGCATTTGAAAGATCGGCCGTCCGTCGCAGTCACGAACCTGACCTATCCCCTCCCCGCAAATGAAGGAGACCGCCTGAAGGCTGTGAAAGCGTCAGGTTTGCTCTATTCGCCTCGCGAAGCGGCCTTCGATGCGTTGATTGACATGGCCATACGCATATTCCACGCGCCGATAGCGATGTTCACGTTGCTTACGTCAACAGAGCAATGGTTTAAGGCCAGGGCTGGATATGACGGTGAACTGACGCCTCGTGAGTGGTCTTTCTGTAACTACACTCTCGCGGCCAATGAACTGACGGTTTTGAATGATCTTCCAAGCGATCCACGCTTCAAGGATAACCCGACCCTCGGTGCGCCACACTTCTTTCGTTTCTATGCCGGCGCCCCCGTTCGTGATGAAAATGGGTTTGCTCTCGGGTCCATCTGCATCATTGATCGCGTGACGCGAGAATTCGGCGCAGACGATCGTAGTGCGCTGACGGCCCTTGCTGATGCGGCCGCGCAAACCATCAAGTCACGTTCGCAAGAACGACAACTTCGCCACCTGCAAATCAAAGCCAGCGGCGGGTGGGATTTGGATTTCGCTCGACGATAGCGCTTGAATGCATCTGATCGAATGCCGAGCGAGCCAGACCAGGGTGAGGTTCTTCGAGCTCGGATTCCGATGAGGAGCAAACCGGCAGCAAGCCCTGTCACCTCCTAAAGTCCGTCGTTCCGTGCCGGTCATTCTCTGTGTATCTCTGCTAAGAGGAAGGGCCGCGCCGGCTAAAACGTCTGCGCCCGCATTTCCGCGCGCAGACTGGTTGGGACGGGCGGTCAAAAATCTTCAGGTTGGATGACGCACCCCGAGGGCTGCTCAACCGATTGAAGGTCCGGGCTTCCCACGCAGTCGCCGGCACCCTTTTTCAGGGGCATTGGTTTTCCTTTTTGGAACCCAGGCGGCTCCCGAATGCACTGACATCGCGGAACCGTCGGGAGGTTCGATCCGCGTTACATCTGTAACGGATTCAGCTTCCACATGCGTTGAAATGATACATTTGATAGATATGATGTTTTCAGCAACAAGCGCATTGTTATGACGGCCTCATCGCCGGCTACAAGAATGGAGATGTCATGCTGACAACAGCCGAATTGAACGCCAATGCCCACGCTGCCTTCGAGCGCTGGCGCGCAGTGAGCCCCTGCGTCGACTACGAAGGGGGCGGCATATTCGTTCTCCGTCACGATGATGTGTTGAAACTGAGTTCTGATCCGCGAGTCGTCGCCACCGGGACAGCATTGCCGGAATCGCGTGGCGTGGTCACGGGCGTACTTCATGACATTTTCGGGCTTGGTATGCTCACTGCCAATGGTGCCCAGCACCAGGCTCGCCGAATGATCATATCCCGCGGTTTAGCGACCGTGTTGGCCAGCGATCTGCGAAGCCAAGTACGCGCAGCGACGGAAAAGCTGATCGATGCCGTCTATGAGAATGGAAGCGCAGAATTCGTCAGTCAGTTCGCAAATCCGATCCCGATACTGGCGCTCGCCGGTCTCCTGGGCGTGGAAGTGAATGAACAGAAACGTTTCGTAAGCCGGGTTGAGGAACTGGGACGGTTTTTCGCTCCGGCTTCGACGGATGCTGACATAGCCGTGTCTTCGGCCGCGGCGGAATATGTGCGTGATTATCTTGAATGGAAGTTGCGTGAAAAGACCAGGAGCGGCACATCGGACTTCCTTTCCGCCGTGAAGGCCGAAGGAGAGGCGGAAGGTCTGGCTCCGATCGAGACCGTTGTCCAGATAATCCAGCTGATCCTAGGCGGTGCTGAATCTGTCCGGGCTTCGCTCGCGGCGCAGATCTCGCTTCTGCTGCAGCATCGCAATCAGTGGAATTCGGTCTGTGGCGATGCGAGCCTCATCCCGGGCGCGGTAAGCGAGACCATGCGATATGAACCGGGCATCGCGGGCTTGGTGCGTGCCACCGCCGAACCTGTTGAGCTTCAGGAAACGACCTTGCCCGCCAACTGCCTCGTTATCCTGTCCACAATGTCGGCGCTTCGTGATGAAAGGGTATTCAAACGCCCGAGCACATTCGATATTCATCGCGACGACCGGCCGAGGCTACATCTTGCGTTCGGCGCCGGTGCGCACCGGTGCGTTGCCGATCACCTCGCCCGGGCCGAACTCGAAGAAGCCCTTGCCGTCTTCGCGTCGCGGCTGCCGAAACTTCGACTGGAGGATTTTCCAGTTTTTAGCGGTCACCTCTTCATTCGCACTCCACGCAGCTTCTGCGTCAGCTGGCCATGCTAGGATGCCGGGCGGCGCGTCGGCATGCGTATGATTGTACCGTGCACTATCTGGAGCATGCCGGATTCGTCGTCGGCGAGACGCTGAATGTCGATGGCGGCCAGCACGCCGGCCGCTGGCCTTGAAGCGATAAAGGAGACGGACGGACAGCGCTCGTCCTTCAAAGAGAACGTCAAAGCCTTATGTGAATATCAAAGTGACGCGCGAAGGCACGGTTCCGGGTGCGGCTAGCACCACGCCGGAACATAAGCCGCCTTGATCAACGGCGTCAGCGATCTGCTCTTCGGGATCCTCGGCAAGCCGCAAGACAGTACCTTTGTCGTCATCCACGGAATCGAGATGGAGAACTGGGGCGGCGGCCTGCCGGTGCCTGAATGTCGCAAGCAGCCTTCCAAATGGCAGCCAGGCGGAAATAATTACGCGCTGGCGGAGAGCTTATAAAAGACACTGAAAACCGGCGATATTTACCCCTGCTGCTACGAAAGATTTTCCGGTGCCGCTGCCGGTGTTGCGCACATCGAAGATGCCCACAGTGCCGAGCCGCTCAGCCGCTCTGAGAGCGAAATTTGAGACCTATTTTCCAGCAGGCCGCGTCGTCTGAAGCTGCACGCTGGTTCACTTCCAGGGCACCTACAACTTTTTACCAGATCCTCATTCTACGACGCACAAACTCTAGCTGCTTGATCTTCACGTAAGTGAGCAAAGGAGGCTCGTTTCGACTGAAACACTTGCCCCTGTTTCTGAAATTGCCGCAGTGCGGGTCGCGACGATTATGCGACCACCGCCGGCGGTGAGCCGGCCAATTAATCGAAATCAACCTGGGAATACCGAAATGACGTCACACCACGCCAGGAGCAAGATATCGGGCATTGGTTCCAATGACCGAGGGGCAGGCTTGCTGCGCACGATAACCGCGCATGTGCGTGCATATATCGGACGACAACGGCTTCTGCGAGAGAACGATAGAATTCGATCCGACCTTCTAGCCTTGCCGGATCATTTACTGAAGGATATCGGCCTGTCGCGCTGCCATATCAAGTACGCGGCTCGGGATCTCCCGGGTTCTGATCGCAAAATTGTGGCGATCGGCACGGCGAATGAAGATAAAGCCGACCAGAGGGCGGTCTCCGGCGATTATTATCACAGCTTTGAAGTGAGAATTTGAAAGACGGTGATGCCGTGATTTCTCGATGGCGTATGGTGCTAGACCAACCCCTCAGCCAAGGCGATCGCATCCAAAACGTCTTACTGGGCCGGCAGAAATGCTTGGAAGGTTCGCCCCCATCACGAGCTAACGCGGCGGAAATAAAATAGGATCGGCCCCTCCGATCCGCTGCGTCCGTGACAAAACGGTTCCTTGAAGGCGAATGATAAAGTTCAGAACACCCATCAAGAATTGGATGTACTGTCAATGTCAACGGCGGAATCCATGGGAAGAGCCTCGGCCGCATCGAAATCAGCCGCAGGCTCACTCCAGTCTTTTGATATCGCCAGCCGTTGGCGACCGCGGCATCGGGCCGTCCGAAATTACCAGACCGCACCAGCGGCTTTTTCCCTTGGCAGACTGAAGCCGTTTTTGCGTACCGCTTAAACAATTCCCGCGATTAGATCAGTCGACGCCATATTTGGCTGCAAGGAAATCAATGCGTTGCGCCACTGCGATTATCTGCCAATAGCGAAATCCGCTATTTGTCTGAGAGTTTTGCGCGTGCCAATGTTGCCGCATTGCATGTGGTTGAAGACAGCGTCGAGATTGACCGAATACAAGGCAACAGCGCCTGGCGCTGACCGCTTCGAGCTTGGGCTTGAACGACCTCGCGCCTGCTAAGGAGCCGTGGCTTTGTAACATCGTCGCGTCGCTGGCGGAGCGTTAGGGAGGCGATGGACCAACCATCAAACAGCCATTGCTATCGGCATACTTCGGGCTCGGCGGGCAGGCCAGCCCGCCGAGCATCGCAAGTCTAAACTGTTGGGACGGTTCCCCCATCGATCAGATGTTCAGTGCCTGTGATCGATGAAGCGCGATCGGATGACAGGAAGGCGACGAGGTCGGCAACCTCCTGCGGTTTCGCCGGTCGCCCAAGCGGTATCCCGCCGAGACTGTCCATGATCATCTTCTTGCCGCCCTCGTAGTCCGTGCCTGCCTGTTCTGCTAGACGTTCAGCGAGTCGAACTGATGCTTCCGTTTCGATCCAGCCCGGCGACACCCGCACTACGCGCACACCCTTCGTCGACACCTCTTTCGACAGCGCCTTGCTGTACGTCGAAAGCGCAGCTTTTGCAGCAGCATATGCCGTTGTTGCTTCCGGAAGCGGCATCAGTCTTTGGATCGACGAAACATGGACGACCACGCCGCTTCCTCGCTCGACCATGTGCGGAACAAGGTACCGGTCGAGCCGGATGGCAGGGAACAGGTTGAGAGACAGTTCCTTATCCCATTGAGCGTCCGTCAACGCTGCAAATCCCCCGCCCGGCGCTGAGGAGCCGCCAAGCATGTGAACGATGATGTCTATGGATCCGAAGCGCTGACGCGCGGCCCGCGCGACAGTCGCGCAGCCGTCATCCGTTGTGAGGTCGGCCTCGATGAACTCGTCTTCCGATAGTGAGTCAGGGCGCGTGCGGGCCGTTGTCAGAACCTGCGCACCCAAATCGCGAAATAGGTCAACGACGGCGGCGCCTGCTCCCTTCGTCCCGGCGGTGATGAGGGCGCGTTTGCCCTGCAACGTAACGAACTCTACCATTATACAATCTCCAACTTGTTGATCTTGCCGTTTTCTGCGGTGAAGGTTTGGTCTAGAGTGACTGGGCTACTGGGGAATTGGCCGCTGACCCGTGCACGAACCCAAAAGCTGTTATCGTCGCCCGCGGCCTCGATGGAGACCGGTGACGTGTTGACTCTTTTTCTTTGCGGCCAGCTACGGATCGCGTCACGCCCTTCATGCCCGGTGCCCTCATCCACGACCACGCCCTGCTCGCAAATCAGGGTGTCTGCGTCGTTTCGACCGTCGGCGTCAAAGTAGAACCTGACAATGCTCGGCATGTTCATCGCAATTCTCCCCGCTGATGTTTCCAGGCTTGATACATACGGCTCGAATACTGCATAGATAAGTGGGATAATCGAGGATGTCGAATTGCACAAAACGGGACAATGAACCAAGCTGGCGTCAACGATCTGCGCTAGTCGCCATCGCACGACGGTAACGTGTCGCGCGGCCGCCATCGATCTTGGAATATCAACAACCGCCCTCAGTCGTTCGATCGCCAAGCTCGAACCCAGCCTCGGTGTTCGTTTATTCAATCGTACGACACGCAGTGTCTCGCCGACCGATGCCGGAAAATTGGTCTTGGAAAAGGTGAGACCGCGCTTCAAGAACTTTTATGGCGCAATGGATTCGGATCGATCGCAACGCGATACGCCGTCTGGAACGATACGCATCAATGCGGCGCCCTTCGCTGCGCGGGCAATCATGTCGCCGCTTGTCCTGGAGTTTCTTCGTCGCTATCCGGACATGGCCGTCGATCTGGTCACGGAAGGCAGACTAGTCGATATCGTTGCCGAGTTCTTTGATATGGGCGTGAGGGTGGCCGACCTCGTTTCCAGCGACATGACCACCGTTGCGCTTGGTCGCCCTCAGCGTCATCCATCGTGGGTTCTAGCGCATATTTTTCCGATCTTGACGAGGCCAGCCTTGCAAGTATGGCCGTCCTTGAAGGTGTCGGTCTCGGCTTCTTCTTGGAACAGGACGTCATTGCAGACATCGACACGGGGCGACTCGTGCGCGTGCTGGAGGATTGGACGCCACCGTTTCCGGGGCTCTGTCTCTACTATTCAGGTCGTCAGAATCTCTCGGCCGGTATGAAAGCCTTTCTTCAACTCGCCCGCGAACAGGCGCGACTTGCTACGCTTGCTTCAAACAGACGCTAGCGCGAAAGCCGAGCGCCACGATGACCCATATGCCGAAGCGAAAGGTCCGATCGAAGATCGTGAAGGCATGACAGCGACAAGTGGAGAAGGTCAGGCGCGCGGAGCCTGGCATCTTTGGCCTAAGCGCTGCAGGCCTGCCAACAGATATCCGATTATGCGGCGGACGGCACGATCAGCAAATGGAACCAAGACCCGCGCCTTCGAGGTGCTGACTGTCCTCTCCTTGTTGGCAAGAGCCTCAGCTGCGCCAAAACGGCCGCGGCGCGCTGCCAACTTCCCAGATCAATCGATCAAGCTTCCAGACGGATTACATCAGCAACGGAAAACGTATTGGTTTGACATCGTTGAGGAACCGTATCCGCATATCGAACGGCCCAGCAGGCGGCGACCGGTACGCTTCAGGGACTGATCCCGCAGACGAACCCTCCAGGGAGCTATGCAGTTTTAAAGGAGACAGAAATATCGCGAAGAGGACCGTGCGAGGTCGACGCAAACGCTATCACTATGACGAATTGCTTGGACCGCCGGTTTGAACAACCTAGCGGAGAAGCGCAATAGCTGAACTCGTTGCATCGCGACGTCAACCTCGCTCTTAAACAACCATTGTCCCACCTCAACGTCGCCGACGAACCTTATCGCTGCGATCACGAACTGTTCCATGTGTCGGCTGCGCGCCACGTTTCTCGACCGGAAACCACGGTGGGAAGGTCACCCGTGACCTCCTCAGTCCAACCTTATAATCATTGGATCATCAAATGCCGATCATTCTGAAGACCTTTATGCAATCCGATATCATACAGTGGAGGCGCCATCTTCACCAGAATCCGGAGCTTCTTTATGATGTTAACGAGACTGCGGGCTTCATTGCAGAGAAGCTTTCAGCCTTCGGGTGCGATACGGTCGAAACCGGTATCGGTAAATCGGGGGTGGTCGGGCTCATCGGCGGGAAGCTGGGCGGCGGGCCCGTGATAGGGTTGCGTGCGGATATGGATGCGCTTCCAATCCTGGAATCCAGCGGCAAAGCCTGGACTTCGAAAATCTCCGGAAGAGCTCACTCGTGTGGACATGACGGCCACATGGCCATGCTGCTGGGTGCGGCGCGATACCTTTCGGAAACTCGTAACTTCAAGGGCACTGTGGCAGTCATCTTCCAGCCAGCCGAGGAGGGAGGAGCGGGCGCGCTTGCGATGATCAATGACGGATTGATGGACAGGTTTAAGATCGCTCAAGTCTACGGCATGCACAATGAGCCACATATACCGATCGGGCAATTCGCGATCAGGAAAGGTGCTATCCTGGCCTCGGCCGACACCTTCGAGATCACTGTGAAGGGGCGTGGGAGCCATGCCGGGCAGCCCCATCTTTCAGTCGATCCTGTCGTCGCGGCCTCGCATATTGTCATCGCACTTCAGTCTGTGGTGTCGCGTGAAACGGACCCTTTGCAGGCCGTAGTTATCACTGTTGCGTCGATCCACGGCGGAGATACGCATAACGTCATTCCAAGCACAGTCAGACTGGCCGGAACCATCCGCACGCTGCGGCCTGAGTTACGCGACTTTGCGGAACGGCGATTGGGCGATCTTGTAGGCTCAATCGCGGTAGCTCATGGCGCGAGCGCGGATGTCTCGCACAGTCGGGGCTATCCGGTTACGTTCAATCATGATGCGCAGACTGATCTTGCGGCAAGTGTTGCACGATCGATCGTCGGTGCCGCGGCCGTAAATAGCGATCTCGAGCCACGTATGGCGGCAGAGGACTTTTCCTTCATGCTTGAGGCGCGGCCAGGATCCATCATCATCATTGGGAACGGGGAGACGGCAGGTCTCCATAATCCAGCCTACGATTTCAATGATGATGCCATTCCTTACGGCATAGCCTATTGGGTCAATTTGGCTGAGACAGCACTTGCCGCGTGACGGCGTAACCCTCGAACCGGGTGCCTGAAGGCAATGTTACGCCCGCGTGTCGGGCCGACCGAACGTCGCGATGGCCCGATGTTCGCGTCGGGGCAGTCGCAATGCTGGGTGAGGTTGACGTGGTTCGTAGCGAATAAGTAGAGGGTGACATGACAGGAATGCGACTTCGTTTGTTTGCGGGATTACTGTGGTGTTTCACCGCCACAGCAGGAATGGCCGGCACACTGGTACTCGACGGGGAAGTCAAGCCTCCCATGGAAATCACCGATGCCCAGTTCAAAAACCTTCCGCATGTCGACCTCGAAGTGAAGGGTCAGGATGGGACAATCTACAAATATTCCGGCGTGGACCTCGGTAGGATCCTGGCGTTAGCAAGTGTTCCAATAAAGGCTCAGTTGAGAGGCAAGGATATCGATAAATTCATTGTGGCGTTGGGAGCGGATGGCTTTGGCGCAGTTTTTGCGCTGCCCGAGTTTGACACCGGACGATTCATTGTTGCCGACGAGCTGGACGGTGAACCGATTGGGGCTTCAGACGGCCCCCTTCAGGTAATTTCTCCGGATGACGCGCGCCGGTCGCGATGGGTAAAGCAGCTCAATCGCATAACCGTTCGCAAGGCTCTTCCATAAGAAGCCGGCTCTCGGTCTCGCGGCTGGACCCGAACACGGCTCTGCGGTGATTTGGCAGAACCGGCCAAAGTACGCTTCCGTCGCCTTGATGGGATTTGAACCGGCGGCGCCTTAGTCGGGTGAGTCAAAGTGCTTGATATTGCCCGCCTTGCTCAGGTCGGTTTGATCAATATTCGCAAATTTGGCGCGGCTCTTCGAGGTATAAAGTGGTCAAGGGCGAGTTCTCTCTGCATCGCCGGGTTGTGATCCGGCCTCCAAGTTTGCGCGGAAGGATGACCCCAGACACTACCAAGTAACCTACTGATGTATTTTAATTTTTCGCTGTCTAGCCGGGTCATCTTTCGGCGCTTGTGCCGGGGGTCAAGCGCCTCGCCGAAACACAGCCCTGTGTAGCGCAGCAGATTGTGAGCTGCGAGGTCCGCATTTCACCACGCGCGGGCCGGGGTGGCATGCGGATGCCTTTTATGATGCGCCGGGCGCTGACGCCCTTCTGACGCTGCACGGCGTTGGCCACGGACTTGGCGGTATCGCTGGTCTCGATGCCAAGGAAACCGAGATCGAGGCGCCGGACGTGTTGGAAGCCACGAAGCGGCTGACAGCTGCGTGGCTGCAGACAGCACTGGGGGCGGATGTCGATGCATGGACCGGCGCGTGCCTGGCGCTCGAGACCCAAGCCGCCTCGCTTGCAGATGTTACACAAAGCTAGCTTTGGAGAATTCTGTCGCCGGGCCGCTCGCTGATTAGCCTAGAGTCAGTTCCCGCCGGCGGACATGACCTTGACCACGCCAGCCTCTTGTCATTTTTGAGGTCGTTCCGTGCGCTCGGTGTAAGACGGGAGCTTCCCTGTCGCCGGATCCGGGAGGAGGGCCGCAAAGCTGTCACTGTCAATTTTCGTGAAAAGCCATCGCAATACGGTGGATCAGTTGACATCGCCTTCGATTGAGAAGGGCGTAAGCCCATCGATCAGCTCTTGCTGCCGTAAAGTGCTTCTGCAGCTGCCGGTATCAACAGGCAGACCGCTTAGCTCCTGCAGCCGCGTACCCCAGTTGCACATACTAACAAGCACAGGTTCCAAGGATTTTCCCAGCTCCGTGAGCTCGTACTCCACCTTAGGCGGAATCTCCGAATAAATGATGCGGTTGATAACGCCGTCGGCTTCCAACTCCCTGAGTTGAAGCGTGATCATTCGCGGCGTCGCAGCGGGAGTGAGGCGGCAGATCGCGTTGAACCGCAGTTTGCCATCTAGCAGATGAAACAGGATCACCGGCTTCCACAGACCCCCGATGACCGAGATTGTCGCTTCCACGGCGCATCCAGTCCGGTTGGCCGTACTGCGCTTGCGCTTCGGCTTGGCACTATCATCCATGATACTACATGCTCTCTTTGTACGTACTTCATTCAGAGCGTCATACTCCTACTTGACGGCAGTGAAAAGAAGGACGCGCTGGCACCGGAGGGCCTGTTCCAGCCGTTTCACCTCAAGAAGGAG
>NZ_VSZV01000318.1:0-46626 GCF_008919455.1 Rhizobium sp. PEPV16 | reverse complement strand
GCCGATGCCATAGAGCAGCAGCAGGCCGCCCGAGACCTTGACGAAATCCTCCGACGCCGCGAAGTCGTTCGCGTGGGCGACGGCGATCGGATAGAGCGTATTCGCCACGGCGCCGTAAAGGACGACGAGCCCGATCAGCAAAGCGGGGGACGTCGGGTGGAGCAGGAAGATCAGCAGGCCGGCAAGGGCGGCGATCCCCGACATGGCGGCAAGCACGTAGCGCCGGTCGATGCGATCGGAAAGCCGGCCGGCCGGCAGCTGCATCACGGCCCCGGCGAAGATGGTGGCGCTCATCATGACGGCGATGCTGGTGTCGGAGAGGCCGGCGCCGGCGCCGAAGACGGCGCCGAGCGTGCCGTAGGCACCGTTGGCGATGCCGACGAGCAGGATGCCGAGGCAGGAGACCGGCGAGTTGCGATAGAGCGCCGGGAGATCGAGGCGCACCGCTTTCAGCGGCTGCGGCGAAGCGGCGGTCGACAGCGTCGTCGGCAGCATGGCGATGCAATAGAAGATGCCGCAGATCATGAACAGAACCGGAGTGCGCACATCCTCGAGCGGGATCATCATCTGGCCGCCGACGACGCCGATGAGTGTGATGCCGATATAGAGCGAGAAGATCGCGCCGCGGCTCTCGTTGCTGGCGCGCTCGTTCAGCCAGCTTTCGATGATCATCGACGTGCCGGCGGTGGAGAAGCCGGTGACGGCGCGCAGGACCACCCACCAGATCGGATCGATGATGATGCCGCTGACCAGCGCAATGATGGCGATGATCGAGATGAAGCCGGAAAAGGCACGCACATGGCCGACGCGGCGCACGATCTTCGGCGCAACCAGGCAGCCGATGACGAAGCCCCCGGCCCATGAGGTGCCGAGCAGGCCAAGCGTCGTCGTTCCGTAGCCTTCGAGATTGCCGCGCACCGGAAGCAGGATGCCCTGCAGGCCGTTGCCCATGAAAAGGAAGAGCGTGCCAAAGAGCAGCGCGGCGACGGACAGCAGATTTCTCTTCATTTCCCCAGACTCGGTCTTAGCGATTTGCAATGACATAAGGCAGGACCTGCGTCAGCCCAGCCTCAAGATGATTGATTGTGCCCCGGAATGTCTTTACGGCGTGTCGAGATCCTCTTGTTCGCGCGGAAAAATGTCCGTCCTGTGACATTCCGAAAAACGGAAAAAATAAAGCATGACAAAGCTGATAGCCTTGCTGCTCATCCTTGCCATGGCGACACAGGTGATCAAGCCGCTCGGGCTTCCCGGCCTCAGGCGGCGAATGGATTTCTGGAAGCTCGCGCTGATCGCTTTCGCCGTCTGGGCAGTGGCTCTGCTTTCGCGCGATTTGCTGATGTAGCCCCGGACTAAGTCTAACGCAGGGGTACGGTCCGAACTGCGACCGTCAGTCTTGCAAGCTAATTTCTCCGCGCATGACGGAAACGCAGCCTCCCGAGATGACGACATCGGTGACGATGCCGTCGGATTTCACGACATCAAGGGTGATGACGCTGCGGCGGCCCATTTCGACGCCCTGTTCAATGGTGATGCGGGCGTTCATATGGGCCTCCGGCGCAAGCGAGACGAGATAGGCACCAAGCGCCGCTGACGCGCTGCCCGTTGCCGGATCTTCGGGCACGTTGTCGAGGGGCGCGAACATGCGGGCGCGAATATTCCACGGATTTTCGGCTGTCCTCACATAGAGGAAGAGCGAGAAGTCGTGGCCGCTCGTCGCCTGACGGCCAGCAGCTGCCTGGAACCCGGCAAGGTTTGGGCGGACGGCGGCCAGCGCCTCGAGCCCATTCACCTCTGCAACGGCGAAATTCAGGCCGACGGATGCAAAGACCGGGGCATGGGTGGTGCTGACGATGACACCGGGGTCGAGCGAGACGCAGCCGGCGATGGTTTCCGCGGCGATGGTGTCGCCGATCGTCAGCGGCTGCGGCGCGCGGATGGCGGCAGCAGCAACCTTTCCGCCGCTGCGTTTCAGGCTGACTTCGACGATGCCGGCCTTTTCTTCGAAACGCAGCGTATCGCCGACCGGCTTGCCGAAAATCTCCGCCTGCTGGCCGAGCACATAGGCGGTGCCGACGTTCGGATGGCCGGCAAAGGGTATTTCCATCGTCGGGGTGAAGATGCGCACGCGGGCGGAATTTTGCGGGTCTTCCGGCGGCAGGACGAAGGTGACTTCGGAATAATTGAACTCGGTGGCGATCTTTTGCATCGCCGCATCGCTCAGATCGCGCGCATCGGAGATGACGGCAAGCGGATTGCCCTCGAAGCGGGTGGAGGTGAAGACATCGACGGTGACGTAGGAGAGGGTGTTCATGGCGGCTCCTGTTGTGACAGGGCGCTATGAGTAATCACGGTTTTTCGCGGAACGAAGCGGTTTCTTGTCGCCGTGACAATGAGAGGGAAGGAAACGGCAGAGAGGGCAGGAAGCTGCGTTCGCCGCTCCCTGCCCATTAGTTCAAAGCTCCAAAAACTCAGGCGGCCTTTTCCAGGTCTTTCTTCCAGTTGCCCTTGGCGGCAAGGCTGTTCATCTCGGCGCGGTGGGTGAATTCGCGCTGGCCGGCAGCGACGTTTTCCTGCTTGCCGTTCCAGGCCCTGAGCGCGCTGTCCTGCAGGGCGCGGCCGTAGGAGAAGGTGACGAACCAGGGCAGGTCGCCGCTGGCATTGATCGCCGAAAGATGGGCTGTCGCTTCTTCGGTCGTCTGGCCGCCGGAAAGGAAGGCGATGCCGGGAACGGCAGGAGGTACGGTCGCCTTCAGCACCTTGACGGTGCGTTCGGCAACTTCCGCGACCGAGGCCTTGCGGGCGTTCTTGCCGTCGATCACCATGTTCGGCTTGAGGATCATGCCTTCGAGGTTGACGCGGGCATCGGCCAGTTCCTCGAAAACGATGCGCAGCGTGGACTCGGTCACTTCGGCGCAGCGGTCGATATTGTGGTCGCCCGGTTTGCCGTCCATCAGGCATTCCGGCTCGACGATCGGAACGATCCCGGCTTCCTGGCAAAGTGCGGCATAACGAGCAAGCGCCTGAGCGTTGGCGCGGACGGAACCGCGGGTCGGCAAGATTGACGAGATGGCGATGACGCCGCGCCACTTGGCGAAGCGGGCGCCGGCTTCATAATATCTGGCGAGGCGCTCGCCGAGGCCGTCGAGGCCTTCGGTGATGGTTTCAGCGGGATATTTGGCCATCGGCTTGGCGCCGGTATCGACCTTGATACCGGGGATGGCGCCGGCTGCGCGGATGATATCGACGAAGGGCGTGCCGTCCGCGGCCTTTTGGAACAACGTCTCTTCGAAGAGGATGACGCCGGAGATATATTTCTTCATCGCCTCGTCGGAGCGGAAGAGCATCTCCCGGTAGTCCCGCCGGCTCGTTTCGGTCGATTCGAGGTTGATCGTGTCGAAACGCTTCTTGATGGTGGAGGTCGATTCATCGGCGGCGAGCAGCCCCCGGCCGCCCGCAACCATCTGCACTGCAATGTCTTCCAGTCGTTCGCTCATTTCGTTCTCTCCACAACAATAAACATCGGCACTTGAGGAATATAGAACGCGGATAACAGAAGTTGATAGCGAGGAAAATGGAAGGCTAAGTCATTGAAACGATTGAATCCAATTCAATCGTTTGAAAATTTGGGATTTTTTTCATCATCTGAGCAAAAGACCGCGGAAGCTGTTTTTCTTCAACGGTCTATCCACATGTAAAATCTGCGAAATCAGTCTGGGTAGTTATTTAGCAGCGTTGAGGACGGCGACGCCGGGAAGCTCTTTGCCTTCCATCCATTCGAGGAAGGCGCCGCCGGCGGTCGAGACATAGGTGAAATCGTCGGCAACGCCGGCATGGTTGAGCGCCGAGACGGTATCGCCGCCGCCGGCAACGGAGGTGAGCTTGCCGGCTATGGTGCGCCCAGCGGCGTATTTCGCGGCAGCGACCGTTGCAGCATCGAAGGGCTCGATCTCGAAGGCGCCGAGCGGGCCGTTCCAGACCAGGGTTGCGGCGCGCTCGATCCAGGCATTGATGGCCTCAACGGATTTCGGGCCGACATCGAGCACCATGGCATCGGCAGGAATGGCGTTGATATCGACCGTCTCATTGGCGGCGCCCGCCTTGAACTCGCGAGCGATCACGCCATCCTCGGGCAGGATAATGGCGCAGCCGGCGGTGGCGGCCTCGATCATGATTTGCTTGGCGGTCTCGGCGAGATCATGTTCGCAGAGCGACTTGCCGACATTGGTGCCGCGGGCGGCGATGAAGGTATTGGCCATGCCGCCGCCGATGACGAGCGCATCGACCTTCTTCACGAGGTTCATCAACAGGTCGATCTTGGTGGAGACCTTGGCGCCGCCGACGATCGCAACGACAGGGCGAGCGGGATCACCGAGGCCCTTTTCCAACGCTTCCAGCTCGGCCTGCATGGTGCGGCCGGCATAGGCCGGCAGGTGGTGGGCAAGGCCCTCGGTCGAGGCATGGGCGCGGTGGGCGGCCGAGAAAGCGTCGTTGACATAGATGTCGCCGTTGGCGGCAAGCGCCTTGGTGAAATCGGGGTCGTTGTTTTCCTCGCCCTTGTGGAAGCGGGTGTTTTCCAGAAGCAGGATATCGCCGTCATTCATCGCGGCAACGGCGGAGGCGGCGGCTTCGCCGATGCAGTCGGAGGCCGTCAGCACGGCATGATCAAGCACTTCCTCGACGGAAGGGGCGATCAACGACAGCGACAGCTCCGGCGAAGGGCCATCCTTCGGCCGGCCAAAATGGGCGAGCAGGATCACCTTGGCACCCTTTTCGGACAATTCGAGGATCGTCGGCGCCACACGCTCGATGCGCGTCACATCGCTGACCTTGCCGTCTTTCACCGGGACGTTGAGGTCGACGCGGACGAGAACGCGCTTGCCGCGGATGTCGGAAAGATCGTCGAGGGTCTTGAAAGAAGGCATGGGGAGGATCCTGTCGTGGTTGGCGAAAGTTGCGCCGAACATAGCAAGGATCATTCGAGACGCAAGGCGTTCAGCGGCCGTTTTCGCGTGTGCCTTCGTCGCGTCCGGCCGGTGGTTTCGGTGTGCTTTCGGAAGCTGCGGTTTCCCGGTTCCGGCGTCCGTTCAACCGGTCGCGGATGCGCTGGATGATGTCCTTGAGATTGAGGAAGATCGGCAGCGTAATTGCCGGTTCGACTGCTTCGAGCGACATGCCGACGGAGGTGATGTGATCGTGCTCGTCGAGATCGCGGACGATGAGGATGATCGAGCCGAGGCGGACGCGGTCGGCATAATCGGCCTTGCCGCCGAGGCGCTGGCGCATCAATTCGGCGATCGTCAGGCCCTTTTCGGATTCGTTGAGCAGGCCGGGGCCATAGGCGGCGTCGAGATCGGCGGCGGGGCGGGCGGGAGAGAGCGCGAAGGCCCCGAAGAATTCGGCATCGTCGTCATCGACAGGCGCCCGGCTGGCGAAGAGCCGGTCGAGCAGGCGGGAATAGCTCGGCACGATGAACAGGTAGACGAGATCGTGCTCGCGCAGCCGCCCGGCATATTGATAGCGCATCGACTTGCCGTCGCGGATGACGAGCGAGGGGGTCGCCCAGCGCGGAATGCGCTCGCCGCGTAGCACCGGGCTATCCTTGATGACGCGGTAGGAGAGCAGTTCGTGGTTGGCCGCGCCCGGCAGGTCGACCTCGACCTTGTCGACGGCGCCGATGCGCGGCGGAATGATCAGCCCGAGCTTCTTGGCGACGGGTTTGATCGTCCAGCCCTGGAGGAGCAGCGAGACCAGCACGATGATGAAGGCGGTGTTGAAATAGATCTGGCCGTTCTCAAGCCCGCCGAGGATCGGCATGATGGCAAGCAGGATGGAGACGGCGCCGCGCAGGCCGACCCAGGCAACGAAGCCGATTTCCTGCTGCGTGTAATCGAAGGGAAGCAGCGACAGCCAGATCGCCAACGGCCGGGCGACGAAGATCAGGAAGAGGGCGAGCAGGATGGCCGGCACGATGATGGCAGGGAATTGCGACGGCGTGGCGAGCAGGCCGAGCACCAGGAACATGATGATCTGCGCCAGCCAGGTCATGCCGTCCTGGAAGCGCTTGATGGTGCCGATCGCCTGCATCTTGCGGTTTCCGGCGTAGATGCCGGCAACATAGACGGCGAGGAATCCGCTGCCGCCAACCGCGCCGGTGAAGGAGAAGACGAGAAGAGCGAGCGCCAGCACGAAGATCGGTGTCAGGCCGCGATCGGTATCGAGCTTGCTGACGATCAGCACGATCATCATGCCGCCGAGCAGGCCGAGAATGACGCCGAGGCCCATCTGCTGCACGAACATGGCGAGCATGCCGATATTGATGCCGGCATAACGCTCGCCGCTCGCCAGCACCTCGACGAGGGCGATGGTGAGGAAGATCGCCATCGGGTCGTTGGTGCCGGATTCGACTTCCAGCGTCGAGCGCACCTTGTCACGGATGTTGATGCCGCCGATGCGCAGCAGGAAGAAGACGGCGGCGGCATCCGTCGATGCGACGATCGAGCCGAGCAGCAGTCCTTCCAGCCAAGTGAAATTCAAAAGCCACATGGCGGCGAAGGCAAAGAGCGAGGCGGTGATCAGCACGCCGACCGAGGCGAGCGCCAGAGAGGGCACGGCCGCCAGCCGGAAGGCCTGTATCGGCGTGCCGAAGCCTGAATCGAACAGGATGACGGCCAGCGCGATGGAGCCGAGAATATAGGCGAGATAATTGTTGCTGAACTCGATGCCGAGGCCATCGACGCCGGCAGCAAGGCCGATCATCAGGAAGAGCAGCAGCAGGGGGGCGCCGAAGCGGAAGGCGAGCAGGCTCGAAAAAGCGGCAAGAAGCACGAGTGCCGTCGACACCAGCACCACGATATAGAACGCTTCCATGCCCACCCCTTTCCATCGACTGCTTCGCGAACACAGCCGCCCCGGCCGATCCGCCTTTATTTAACCCCCTCCGTCACGCGCGGCGATCCGTCAGTAAACGGCAAAACGTCAGAGAAGGGTAGGCCTTGCGGCTTAACCTCGTCGCGATGCTGCTTCATGCTGCTGAACGGCTGCCGGACGGCCAACCGACACGGAATGCTACGGGAGAAAGTCTCTATAAGGAATGTATAGGAAAATCAGGCGAGAGCAGGGCAAAAGAGACAGGCACGGATTTTTCCTGCCGGTATCTGCGAATGGAAACAACATAAGACACGCTCCTCACTTCACGCGGCCCGTTTGCCTTGTCCGATGACGGGAAGACTGGATTGCACGCGCGGATGCGGAGAGGAGGAAAATGAGCGCTGAGATATTTCGATATCGGGTGGAAATGCCGGCCGCCCAGCGAGAGCAGCCGGCTGTAGTTTTGTGCCAGAAGCGGCCGGCCCTTGCTCAGTTATCCCAACACTGCCTGAAGTATGACGATGGCGAGAAACGAGAGGCCAATGAACGCGGCAGCCGAGATGACCAGACGATTGGCCTTTGCCAGCACGGCAGGTCTGACGTCCCGCTTGGGGTGAAACCGCTGCCGCCGTTTGAGGGTGGTATGGGACAAGCGTTTTTGTGCCTCTGCCATTTATCACCTCCCTTGGCTCATTAGCCATTGTGCAGCGCTGCGTATTTCCTCAATCTAGCACGCTTGGCCAGCGGATTGCCAACCCGTGCAGCGAAGCCTATCGAATTCGTCGCTTCGATATGGCTTCGAAACCGGTGCGGATCGGCGCTCAGTCTTCTGTGTTCTCGCCCTCATCGGTCAGATCCGCGACCGGGACCAGGAAAACGACGAACTCGTCCTCGATGGTCCGTTCGGGATCGTCGTCGAATTCATAGGCGTGCTCGACTTCGCTTGCTTCCTCGGCCGTTGCCTTGCGCAAGCTCAGGGTCGCTTTGCGGTCCCAAAGAGGCTGGCCTTCGGATTCCAGGACGGTCAAATCGTCGCGAAAGTCTTCCGCCTCGAAGAAATGCGTCGCTTCCTCGTGATTTTCCGAGCGAAAACTGGCAATGGCGCGGCCGGCGATTTCAACGGTAAAGTAATCCATCCATCTCTCTCATTTTCATGCGGGCGACAGTGCTGACGCACGGTATTGGCGTTCCGTACCTGGCCGGTGGCCGATGCGGCGTGAGGAAACTGGGCATTTTGGAATGTCCAGGGTGACGTATTCTAACAGATCTCACCCGGGCAAGGGGCGAAAAGATGCCAGTGCGGGAAGGCTGGCTTCGTTTGGAGGCACGGCAATAAAAAGCGGCCCGGTTTCCCGGGCCGCTTGCATGTCGATGCCTCAAGAGCGCTCAGATGAGCTTGGCGAAAGCGACTGCCGTGTCGGACATGCGGCTGGAGAAGCCCCACTCGTTGTCGTACCAGGACAGGACGCGCACGAAGTTGCCTTCCATGACCTTGGTCTGATCGGTTGCGAGGATCGAGGAGTGGCTGTCGTGGTTGAAGTCACGGGAGACGAGCGGCTCGTCGGTGTAGCCGAGGATGCCCTTCAGCTTGCCGTTGGCAGCAGCCATGATGGCTTCGTTGATTTCGCCAACGCTGGTCGCCTTCTTGGAGACGAACTTGAAGTCGACGACCGAAACGTTCGGGGTCGGAACGCGGATCGAGGTGCCGTCGAGCTTGCCTTTCAGATGCGGCAGAACGAGGCCGACTGCCTTGGCTGCACCCGTCGAGGTCGGGATCATGGAAAGGGCGGCCGCGCGGGCGCGATACAGATCCTTGTGCATCGTGTCGAGCGTCGGCTGGTCGCCGGTGTAGGAGTGGATGGTCGTCATGAAGCCGTGGTCGATGCCAACGGCGTCGTCGAGAACCTTCACGACCGGCACCAGGCAGTTGGTGGTGCAGGACGCGTTGGAGATGACCAAGTGCTCCTTGGTGAGCTGGTCATGGTTGACGCCGAAGACGACCGTGAGGTCGGCACCATCGGCAGGCGCCGAGACGATGACGCGCTTGGCGCCGGCAGTCAGGTGAGCGGCAGCCTTGTCGCGGGCGGTGAAGATGCCGGTGCATTCCATCGCGATGTCGACGCCGAGTTCGCGGTGCGGGAGCGTTGCCGGATCCTTGATCGCCGTGACCTTGATCGGCTTGCCGTTGCCGACGATGATCGTGTCGCCCTCGACCTTCACCGTTGCCGGGAAGCGGCCGTGGATCGAGTCGTAGCGCAGCAGGTGGGCGTTGGTTTCAACCGGGCCGAGATCGTTGATGGCGACGACTTCGATGTCGGTGCGGCCGGATTCGACGATGGCGCGAAGGACGTTGCGGCCGATGCGGCCGAAACCGTTGATGGCAACCTTGACTGTCATGTTCATTCACTCCCGATAGAGTAGGGCCCGATAGCGAGGGCCTGGAATTGAGGAGATGGAGAGCGCCTCAAGGCGCCCTCATTAAAGCTTTGCTTCGGCGGCCGCAACGACGGCGTCGGCGGTGATGCCGAAATGCTTGTAAACTTCCTTGACCGGGCCGGAAGCGCCGAAGCTCTTCATGCCGATGAAGGTACCTTCCGGTCCAATGAACGCATCCCAGCCTTCGCGAACGGCGGCTTCGACGGCGATCTTGACCGGCGAGTTGCCGAGAATTTCCTTGCGATAGGCTTCCGGCTGCTCGAAGAACAGTTCCGTGCAGGGAACCGATACGACGCGGACGGTGACGCCCTTGGCTTCGAGTGCCGTACGCGCCGCAACGGCGATTTCGACTTCCGAGCCGGAAGCGAAGATCGTCACCTTGGCGTCGGCATTGCCGGCCAGCGTGTAGGCGCCCTGTTCGCAGAGGTTCTTTTCGCTGTATTCGGTGCGGGATGGCGTGAGGTTCTGGCGCGTCAGAGCAAGGCCCGAGGGACGGTTGTGCGTCTTGATGGCGATCTGCCAGCATTCCGCCGTTTCCGTGGCGTCGGCCGGACGGAAGACCATCAGGTTCGGGATGGCGCGCAGACCGGCAAGCTGTTCGACCGGCTGGTGCGTCGGGCCGTCTTCGCCGACGCCGATCGAGTCATGCGTCAGGACGTGAATGACGCGGATGCCCATCAGCGAAGCAAGGCGGATCGGCGGGCGGCAATAATCCGAGAAGATCAGGAAGCCGCCGCTATAGGGGATGAGGCCGCCATGCAGCGCAATGCCGTTCATGGCAGACGCCATGCCATGCTCGCGGATGCCCCAATGCATGTAACGACCGGCGAAATCCGTTGGCGTGATCGAATGCATCTGGCTGGTCTTGGTGTTGTTCGACGGCGTCAGATCCGCAGAGCCGCCGAGCGTCTCCGGCAGGAAGCCGTTGATGACCTCGAGCGCATCTTCCGAAGCCTTGCGGGTCGCAACCGTCGGCTTGGTCTCGGCGAGCTTCTTTTTATATGCGCTGATCGCGGCGTCGAAACCTTCCGGCAGCTCGCCTGCCATGCGGCGGGTGAACTCGGCCCGGGCCGGAGCCTTGGCGAGGCCGTCTTCCCAGGACTTGACGAGGTCGACGGAGCGGGCGCCGGCTGCACGCCAGCTGTCGAGAACATCAGATGGGATGACGAAGGCTTCGGATTCCCAGTTCAGCGCCTTGCGGGTGGCGGCGATTTCCTCGGCGCCGAGCGGGTTGCCATGGACTTTGTGGGTACCGGCCTTGTTCGGGGCGCCGAAGCCGATGATCGTCTTGCAGGCGATGAAGGTCGGGCGGTCGGACTTATGGGCAGCTTCGATTGCGGCGGCAATAGCGGCCTGATCGTGACCGTCGATCTCGATCGTGTTCCAGTGTACCGCCTTGAAGCGGGCGACCTGATCGGTGGAATCCGACAGCGAGACGGCGCCGTCGATGGTGATCGAGTTGTTGTCCCAGAACAGGATGAGCTTGTTGAGCTTCAGATGGCCGGCGAGCGCGATGGCTTCGTGGCTGATGCCTTCCATCAGGCAGCCGTCGCCGCAGATCGCATAGGTATAGTGATCCTGGAGATCGGAGCCGAACTCCTCGCGCAGCTTGCGTTCGGCAATCGCCATGCCGACGGAATTGGCAATGCCCTGGCCGAGCGGACCGGTCGTCGTTTCGATGCCGGTCGCGTGACCGTATTCCGGATGGCCGGCGGTCTTCGAGCCGAGCTGGCGGAACTGCTTCAGATCCTCGATCGTCATATCGGGATAGCCGGTCAGATAAAGCAGCGAATAAAGCAGCATCGAGCCATGGCCGGCCGACAGCACGAAGCGATCGCGGTTCGGCCAGTGCGGCTTCTTCGGATCGAACTTCAGATATTTAGTGAACAGGACCGTCGCCACGTCAGCCATGCCCATCGGCATGCCCGGGTGGCCGGAGTTCGCCTTTTCAACGGCATCCATGGCGAGAAAACGGATCGCATTCGCCATCCGGTCGTGTTGTTCGGGAGAGGTCATGGCTTTTCCGCAAGTTCCGGGTGTCGGGGGATGGCCTCGAGCCTCCAAGACCATCGAGTGAAAGCGGCAGAGACATAGCAGTTGGGACGGGCAAGTCAATAAATGGCAGGCCAAATCCGGGCGTGCAGCGGCGATTTTTGACATTTGATCGCGCGATTGTACAAATGACGAATCTGATGTGACGGGCATGTGTAAAACGCTCATCCACAGGATAGGCCGGTGGGCAGGTGACGGGATTTATTGACGGGCCGTTTACGAGCGGCATATCCTTTTGAAAACGCAGGATCGGCGCGGCGTGCCGATTCGCGGATCCTGCGCGGGAATCGGAAAGACATGATGCCCACAGGCAAAACCATGGAAGCAGCGCTCAACGAATTGAGACAGGCGATATCGAGCCTCGAAAACGCCGTCGACATGCGTGTCGAGCGGCAGCGCGAGCAGGGCGAGATTGAGGGCGAGGTGCGGCGTGTGCACGCGGACCGTTCGCGGCTGGCGCAGGAGCTCGACCAGGCCGAATTCCGCGCCAACCGGCTGGAAGAGGTCAATCGCGAGGTATCGCGGCGGCTGGTGACGGCCATGGAAACGATCCGCGCGGTTCTGGATCGCTGATGAGAGAGAGTTTCGCATGGCGCAGGTGACGGTAACGATCGACGGCAAGGCCTATCGTATGGCCTGCGAAGAAGGGCAGGAGGATCACCTGACCGATCTCGCCAACCGCTTCGACGGCTATGTCGGCCATCTCAAGGATCAGTTCGGGGAAATCGGCGATCTCAGGATCACCGTCATGGCCGGCATCATGGTTGTGGATGAAATTTCCGAACTGACGCGCCGCGTCGCCGGATTGGAATCCGAGCTCGAGTCGCTGCGCGGCAACCGCGATACGGTGCTTGCAGCGACCGCCCGCACCGAGGAAAACCTAGCCGCGGCGCTCAGTGAGGTTTCGAGCCGCATCCGCGGCATCACCGACAAGCTGAACGGCCGGTCCGCCCCCGAACTCAATTGATCTCAATTAAATAAGGACGGCTTGCTGCTGCCACTGGCGCGTCGGCGCAAACGACCTTATATATCGGCATGCGGTCTGCGCCTCTCGACAGGAACCACAATCCCTGGGGCCATACTCGATCCAAAGGGAGCTGTCCCTGGCCAGGCCCGTGGGCCTGGACACACGGCGCCCACCTACGTTTGTAGGCACCCAGGATCGTAAACATCCATCGGTGGTCGTGGATCGCACCCTTTCCTTCTATTTTCAGCGAAGACGCCGGATCGACAGCGAGCATCAGGAAGGTTCTTGTCGGAAAGAGCAACAATTTCGCTCTCAGCGGCGATCGTCGTCTTGTCCTTGGTATACCGGGTACGGCCCTTCGGCGAAGACCTCGTCGTGATAGCCCTTGGAGCCGACATTCAGCGCCAAAGGGCTTCGCCACTCCCTGTTGTCGCGCAGGCAATCAAGCACGAAACGGAAATCATATCGCGGCCGCCAGCCGAGTTCCCGTCTTGCGCGTTCGTTGACATAGACACGGTCGAGCGAAGGAAACATCTTCCAGCCGCGTGATGCGTAAAGGGCGCCTGCACCTGGGAACAGTCGTTCGACGACGTGAGGCGCATCGCGCCGGATCGCGGCGAGATCACTTGCCGAAAACGGCGTCGTGGCGGAGATGATGTAGCGGCCAAAGCCGATTGCCGGCGCCTTTTCGAGCGCCAGCAGATGGGCGCCGACCACGTCGCTGATATCGACGCGGCGGTGAAGAAGCTCGTTGGCCTGGGCATTCTCTGCCGAATAGCCGTTGCGAATGTCAGGATCGTCGTCGTTTTCGGGGAAGAAGCGCGACGTTCTGAGAATGACCACCGGCAGGCCGGATTTGCGGGCGAAGAGTTCGCACAGACCTTCGGCGGCGAGTTTCGTCACGCCGTAGATGTTTTTCGCGAAGGGAAGCACGTCCTCGGTCACCCATGCCGCCGGTTCGCCGGCAGCCGGCGTCAATGCCGCGCCGAAGGTGCTGGTGGTGCTGGTGAAGACGAAGCTTGCAACGCCTGCGGCGACCGCTTCTTCCAGCAGGCTGAGGGTGCCGGCGATATTGGTGTCGAGGACATCGTAATTGCCGTGGGTTGCCACATGCGGCTTGTGCAGCGTTGCGGCATGGATGACGTGGCTGATGCCTGACATTGCCTGCCGGACGAAGGCGCGATCACTGATCGAGCCGACCATGTCGGTTAAAGCCGAGGGCTTGATATCGATGCCGCGCACCCAGCGGCTTTCCGACCTCAAGGTTCGCATCAGCGCCTCGCCGAGATGGCCGGCACTTCCCGTTACCAATATCGTCATCACATCGTCTCCTGACCGTTCGGCGGCGGACGCTATAAAGACTAAGGTTTTCAGACAACGCATAAATTATGCATGGGCGTGCAGGAAAGCTTGAGGCTCAGCCGATGGTCGTAACAAGGCGGCCGGTGCTGCCGTCGGAAAGCATGATCCGTTCCCAGGTCACGCGGCCGTCGGCGATCGGCAGCAGCGCATTGCCGTTGGTGCCGGTATCGAAGGTCAGCGACGAGAGCCTGCCCTCATGCCAGCCGGACTCTTCGAGCGACTGCTCGGCAGCGGCGATTTCGGCGGAGGCGTAGGAGAACAGAGAACGGCCGAGAAAGGCGCCGAGCGGCGCCCGCCACTCCGCCTGTCGTGGGCGAGAGGCGGAGAGCAGACGGTGGGTGCGGTCGCAGATCAGATGCACCGGCCGGACGGAATCCTCGACCAGCCGCTTCAGCGCCGCATCGACTGTTGCATGTTGCTGTGAGCTGAAAATCCGCTCCAGCTTGGCGGCCTGTTCGGCCGATAGGGCGAGCTGATCGCGCTCCCAGCGTGAGACCGTCGCCTGGTTGACGCCGAGGAGTTCGGCGAGGTGTCCCTGCTTCATGCTGCGCAGCAGCCGCATGCGGCGTAAGCCGGCGCCCGATATCGTCATTTGCCTGATCCCGTGCCGTTTTGGCCAGCATAAAGCTTTGGCTGACCGACCGGCATGCTGTTGGGCGGCTGGATCATTATTCGGGCTGCCCATCGAGGTCGCCCTTCAGCCGGTCGAGAATAGACAAGGAATGGCCGGCATAGGCGCTGATCCAGCGGTCATAGATGTGTTTGATCGGCAGGCTGTTCAGGTGGTTCCAGCGCTCGCGGCCTTCCTTCCTGGCGATGACCAGGTCAGCCTCTTCCAGCACCTTCAGATGCAGCATCACCGTACAGCGATCCATCTGCGGAAACATCTCGCAAAGGGTCCCTGTGGTTCGGGGACCCTCCTTGAGCAGATCGAGGATTTCGCGGCGGCGATGATGCGCCAGCGCCTTGAAAACGGGGTCGTCGGTTGATTCGCTTGACATGTTATATTTTTATAACATAATGGTGCCAGGCACAATGGAGAAGAGGAGAAGTGTCATGTCTCTTGGAATCCGCGTTTCCGGCCGTATCGGCCGCCCCGTCGCAGAGGTTTTCGACGCCGTCGTCAACCCGAAGAAACTCAGCAGCTATTTCACCACGATCGGCGGAGCGAGCGCGCCGCTCATGAAGGGCACGACGGTGACCTGGTGGAAGGATGCGCCGGTCGAGGTCGTCGATCTGGTGCCGGAAAGCCGCATCGTGCTGCGCTGGGATGGTGGCACTGGCGAAGACAAGGCGACCTACAAGACGCTGGTGGAGATGGACTTCAAGCCGCTGGAGGATGGTGGCACGCTGGTGACGATTGCCGAGAGCGGCTGGCGCGAGGACGAGGCCGGCCGGCGCGGCACCTATCTCAACTGCGAAGGCTGGACGCAGATGCTCTGCAGCATGAAGGCCTTCGTCGAATATGGCATCAATCTGCGCGAAGGCATGTTCCTCAGCGAAATGAAGGGTGAGCCGGCCAGCGCGCCGGACGTTTGAGGAGAAAGGTCATGACGGAACTTCTTTATGGCGGCGTCGATATTGCGATGAAGGTGCCGCCGCACCAGTATCAGGCGACGGTCGCCTTCTATCGCGATGTCATCGGCCTCAAGCAGATCGGCGAAGGGGATGCGGCGCTGTTCGCTCTCGGGCCGATCCGGCTCTGGATCGACGAGGTGCCGGCGATGAGCCAGGCGGAACTCTGGCTGGAATTGATGACACCGGATCTCGAGAGGGCTGCCGCGCATCTCGAAACGGCAGGTGTCATTCGCTGCGATCCGATCGAGGCGTTGCCGGAGGATCTGCGCGGCGCCTGGATCGTCAATCCGGCTGGTATCGTGCATCTGGTGCGCGAGGCGCAATAGTCGCATTCGTCAATATGACCGAGACTTCGCTTGCCTGTCACACCGCGGGTGCTAATTTCCGGATTCGATACTTCATTTCGGTTTCCAGGAGATTCATTATGCAGCTTGGCATGGTTGGTTTGGGCCGCATGGGCAATTATATGGTCCAGCGCTTGATGCGAGGCGGTCACGAATGCGTTGTCTACGACGCCAGGCCGGAAAGCGTTGCCGAGCTCGCAGGCCTCGGTGCGACAGGCAGCGCTTCGCTCGCGGAATTCGTCTCGAAACTCGCCCATCCGCGCGCGATCTGGCTGATGCTGCCGGCGGCGATCGTCGACAAGGTACTGGCGAGCCTGGTGCCGCTGCTTGAGAATGGCGATATCGTCATCGACGGCGGCAACTCCTATTATCATGACGATATCCGCCGCGGCGCGGACCTCATCACCAAGGGCATCCACTATGTCGATGTCGGCACCAGCGGCGGCGTCTTCGGCCTCGAGCGCGGTTATTGCCTGATGATCGGCGGCGAGAAGGGCATCGTCGAACACCTTTCCCCGATCTTCGCGACGCTGGCGCCCGGCGTCGGCAAGACCGAAGCCTCGCCGAACCGGAGCCCCGAAGCGGCTGCGATCAGCACCGCGGAACAGGGTTACCTGCATTGTGGCCCGCATGGTGCCGGTCATTTCGTCAAGATGGTGCATAACGGCATCGAATACGGCCTGATGGCTGCCTATGCCGAAGGTATCAATATTCTGAAACATGCCAATATCGGCGCTGCCTCGCACGAGCCGGATGCGGAAACCGCGCCGCTCGCCCATCCGGAACATTTCCAATACGACTTCAACCTGCAGGATGTCGCCGAAGTCTGGCGCCGCGGCAGCGTCATCACTTCCTGGCTGCTCGATCTCACGGCCGATGCGCTGCATGCCGATCCGGCACTGGCCAAATATGCAGGCCGGGTTTCGGACAGCGGCGAAGGCCGCTGGACGATCATGGCGGCAATTGACGAAAGCGTGCCGACGCCGGTGCTGAGTGCTGCGCTCTACGGCCGTTTCTCCTCGCGCGACAATGACGAATTCGCCAATAAGGTGCTGTCGGCGATGCGCGCGGGCTTCGGCGGCCACGTGGAAAAACCAGCCGCGAAATCCTGAAACAATTCAGTTACAGCGCCCTGCGGCTCTCGAAAAGACGCGTGGCGCTGTAGCGCGCGCCGTCATAGCCGAGGCCGTCAGGTGGCGCAGATGGCGGGCTTGCATCTCGCGCCGCGCCCGGCATTGATCTTCGCGGCGGCAACGGTGCTGACACTTCTCAGCCTCAGCTGGCCACCGCTCAGCCAGAGCATCGCGATCGTCTGCGTCGTCGCGCTCCTCGTCCGGCGCTTTACGATCTGCTTCGGCGGCGTGCTGGTCGTCGATCTCATCGGGCTGCCGAGGGTGGATGAAGAACGGCAGCGTATCACCGCTGCGATCATGCCCGGGCCGACGGTCGCATTGTTCTAATACCGGCGCTGTGCGACTTTCGTCATCTTTCATTTTCGGCTGGGTGACAATTCAGTCGATGATGACGAAGCCCGGCGAGCAATTCGTCATCCGCCGCAATGCGTCGGCGATGATCCGCAATGCCTTCAAGGAAAACGGCATCGAATTTGCCGTGCCGACGGTGCAGGTGGCGGGCGATCGAGACGCGGAGGTGGATGCTGCCGTCGCGCGCTATGCGGCGCATGCGCGGGCGGGCGCCGAGCCGGCTCCATGAACCGCTTCACATCGCGCTGGCGGCTGCGATCAGCAGACCGCCGATGATCGCCATGTTGGTTTTCCAGGTATTGATCGCGCTGTCGCGCGCCGTTCCCTGCATGTCCCAGAAATTCAGCAGCATGACGGTGGCCGCCAGCGTGAAGATGATGAGGCCGAATGCCGCTGCCGTGACGAAAAGGCCGAGCATCAGCAGGATGCCGGCGACGATCTGGAACATGCTGCCCAAGACCAGCACTCCTTTCGCAAAAGGGACGCCGCGGGCTTCGATCGCGTCGGTCAGCGGCACGATGACGAAAAAATGATGAATGCCGCCAGCGACATAGAGGCCGCCCAGCAGCAGACGTCCGAGGGCAAGTATTACGAAGGCCGCATCACCCTGCATATCGAACCTTTCTCCCGCGTCTCAAATCTCCATCGAGGGCAAGGCTCTGCCGAAGCTTACGAAAATGCAATGTGCGGCGACGCCCGCCTGCGCAAATTCGCCCCAATTGAGGATGATTGAGGCGCAAAGGGCGAGGTGGGGTAGCGGTGGCATGGCTTCAGAGAGCTTCTATGCCTCTTATGTTACGTCATCTGAAATGATTCCGCTGGCGGTCACAGGGTACGCGAATGTCGGGGCACGGCAATTTGGAAGAGATTGAAGAAACGGACGGGTTTTCTTTTGGCGGGCTCTTCAGACGGTACAGAACACCGCTGTTGGCCGCCGCGTCGCTCGTAGTCTTCTGCCTCGTCGGTTACGCGATCATGCAGCTCACCAACGAGGTGCGTTACGACGACGTCGTCGAAGCGCTGGCGGCGACCAAGCCGAGCGCCATCCTGCTTGCGTTGTTCTTCACAGCGCTCAGTTTCCTCGCGCTGATCTTCTACGACCTCAACGCCATCGAGTACATCGGCAAGAGGCTGCCCTTTCCGCATGTGGCGCTGACGGCGTTCAGCGCTTATGCCGTCGGCAATACCGCCGGTTTCGGCGCGCTTTCGGGCGGCGCGATCCGCTACCGCGCTTATACCCGCCTCGGGCTCTCGCCGGAGGATATCGGCCGCATCATCGCCTTCGTCACGCTGTCCTTCGGATTGGGGCTTGCGGGCGTTGCGGCAATCGCCCTCATCGTCATCGCCGACGAGATCAGTCCGCTGATCGGGGTCAGCGCCTTCCTCCTGCGGCTGATCGCCGGTTCGATCGTCGCCGTTCTGGGCGCGGTGATGATTATCGGCCGTGACGGGCGCGTGCTCGATCTTGGCCCTGTGGCAATCCGCCTGCCGGATTCTCGCACCTGGTCGCGGCAGTTCCTCGTCACCGTCTTCGATATCGCCGCCTCGGCGTCGGTACTCTATGTGCTGTTACCGCAGACGGCCATCGGCTGGCCGGTCTTCCTCGCCGTCTATGCGATCGCCGTCGGTCTCGGCGTGCTCAGTCACGTTCCGGCCGGGCTCGGCGTGTTCGAGACCGTGATCATCGCCTCGCTCGGCAGCGCGGTGAACATCGATGCCGTGCTCGGATCACTGGTGCTCTACCGGCTGGTCTACCATGTGCTGCCGCTGCTGATCGCCGTGCTCGCGGTCGCGGCGGCGGAGCTGCGTCGTTTCGTCGATCATCCGGCCGCCTCCAGTATGCGGCGCATCGGCGGGCGGCTGATGCCGCAGCTGCTGTCGGCTCTCGCGCTGCTGCTCGGCGTCATGCTGGTGTTTTCGAGCGTCACGCCGACGCCGGACCAGAACCTCGAATTCCTCTCCAACTATCTGCCGCTGTCGATGGTCGAAGGCGCGCATTTCCTCTCCAGCTTGCTGGGGCTGGCCCTCGTCGTCGCCGCGCGCGGCCTCGGCCAGCGGCTCGACGGCGCCTGGTGGGTGGCCGTATTCTCGGCGCTTGCCGCGCTGACTTTGTCGCTGCTGAAGGCGATCGCGCTCGTCGAAGCCGCTTTTCTCGCCTTCCTCATCTTCGGGCTCTTCGTCAGCCGCCGGCTCTTTACCCGCCAGGCTTCGCTGCTCAACCAGGCGCTGACGGCGTCCTGGCTGATGGCGATCGCCGTCATCGTCGTCGGCGCCGTCGTCATCCTGCTCTTCGTCTATCGCGACGTCGAATACAGCAACCAGCTCTGGTGGCAGTTCGAATTCACCGCCGAAGCGCCGCGCGGGCTGCGCGCCGTCCTCGGCATTACCATCATCTCGTCGGCGATTGCGGTCTTCAGCCTGCTCCGGCCGGCGACCTTCCGGCCGGAACCGGCGACGGACGAGGCGCTGGCGCGCGCCGTCGAGATCGTCATGAAGCAGGGCAATGCCGACGCCAATCTGGTGCGCATGGGCGACAAGAGCATCATGTTCTCGGAAAACGGCGATGCTTTCATCATGTATGGCCGGCAAGGGCGCTCCTGGATCGCGCTGTTCGATCCGGTCGGCGACCATCGCGCCGTGCAGGAACTCGTCTGGCGTTTCGTCGAAGCGGCGCGTGCCGCCGGCTGCCGGGCCGTGTTCTACCAGATATCGCCGGCGCTGCTGTCCCATTGCGCCGATGCCGGCCTTCGCGCCTTCAAGCTCGGCGAACTGGCGGTGGCCGATCTCAGGACCTTCGAGATGAAGGGCGGCAAATGGGCGAACCTTCGCCAGACGGCAAGCCGCGCCCAGCGCGACGGGCTGGAATTCGCCGTCGTCGAACCGCAGGACCTGTCTTTGGTCATCGATGATCTAGCCGCCGTTTCGACGGCCTGGCTCGAGCATCACAATGCCAAGGAAAAGGGCTTCTCGCTCGGCGCCTTCGATTCCGATTATGTCTCCTCGCAGCCGGTCGGCATCCTGAAGAAGGACGGCAGGATCGTCGCTTTCGCCAATATCCTCGTGACCGAATCCAGACAGGAGGGCACGATCGATCTCATGCGCTTCTCGCCGGACGCGCCGAAGGGCTCGATGGACTTTCTCTTCGTGCAGATCATGGAATATCTGCGCGGGCAGGGTTTCACCCACTTCAATCTCGGCATGGCGCCTCTCTCCGGCATGTCAAAACGCGAGGCGGCGCCTGTCTGGGACCGCATCGGCAGCACCGTCTTCGAACACGGCGAGCGCTTCTATAACTTCAAAGGCCTTCGGGCATTCAAATCCAAGTTTCATCCGCACTGGCAACCGCGCTATCTTGCAGTCTCCGGAGGAGGCAATCCGATCATCGCGTTGATGGACGCGACATTTCTGATTGGGGGCGGATTGAAAGGGGTAGTGAGAAAATGATCAGGACAATCCTTCTTGCCACGGCATGCGCCTGCATGCTCGCGGCCGCACCGGCTGATGCCGCCGAGGAAACCACGCAGAGCTTCGAAACCGGGCTCATTCCGTCGCCGCACATCTTCCTGCCGGAAGGGGAGGTGAAGGGCACGGTGATGCTGATCTCGGATGCGGCCGGCTGGGGCGACTATGAGAAGGGCGAAGCCGACAGGTTGGTCGCCGAAGGCGCCGTCGTCATCGGCGTCGACTTTCCATCCTATATCCAGGCGCTCAGCCGCTACGACGTCAGCCTCAACGACGGCTGCGTCTATATGGTGTCGGACATCGAATCGCTGAGCCAGCAGGTGCAGCGCGCGACCGGGAACAACGCCTATCACCTGCCGATCGTCGCCGGAATCGGCGAGGGCGGGGCCTTGGCGCTGGCAATCACCGCGCAAACACCGGATGCGACGATCGGCCAGACACTTGCCGTTAATCCGGTCGCCGGCATTCCGCTTGCCAAGGAGCTTTGCACGCCGGCGTCCAAGCAGGTGGTCGGCGAACGCACGGTCTATGGCCTTAGCGACGGCATCCTGCCGGACCCGATCATTACCGTCTTTACGCCTGATGCCAATAAGGATGGCCGGGCGCATGCCGAGGCGCTGAAGAAGGCCCATGACGAGATCGAGATCCGTGATTCCACCGACGATGCGCAGACGGCGTTTGCCGATACCCTCGACGATCTCGTCACCGCCTCCGGCGCTTTCGGCAACCCGCTTGGCCTGCCGCTGGCGGTGCTCGAGGCAACGCCGGCCTTCGATACGATGGCGGTGATCTATTCCGGCGACGGCGGCTGGCGCGACATCGACAAGGAGGTCGGCGGCACGCTGCAGAAGGAAGGCATTCCCGTCGTCGGCGTCGATTCGCTCCACTATTTCTGGTCGGAGCGCAAGCCGGAGGAGACGGCTGCCGATCTTTCGAAGATCATCGATTTCTACCGCAAGCAGTGGAAGGTGAAGCACGTGCTGCTCGTCGGTTATTCCTTCGGCGCCGACGTCGTGCCAGCCACCTACCAGCTCCTCAAGCCAGCCGAAAAGTCGGCGGTGGCGCAATTGTCGCTGCTGTCGCTTTCGCATGAAGTCGACTACGTCATCTCCGTTCTCGGCTGGCTCGGCCAGAAGACGGAAGGGGCGGGAGGTGATCCCGTCGGCGATCTGAAAAACATCGATCCGAAACTCGTGCAATGCATCTACGGTAAGGACGACGATGACGATGTCGCCTGTCCGGCGCTGAAGGACAGCGGCGCCGAGGTCATCGAGCTGCCCGGTGATCATCACTTCGACGAGAATTACGACCTTCTCACCAAGACGATCATCGACGGGCTGAAGAGACGGCTGCAGAACTAATGCATTAGCGTTTCTTCGCTCCAGCCGAGCGCGGTGAGTTCTGTACCACGAAACCGCGCATCGTCGGCAACGATGAATTCGTCGAGTTGCGGCGGAGCGACGCTGGTGCCGGAGAGCATCGCATGCACCTGTCCGCGATGATGGGTCTGATGCTGGAAGAGGTGGGCGAGCACGTCCTCCATCCGCTCCTCTTGGATGCGGTCGCCGCGATGGAGGCTGATGGTCGAGGTGAGCCTCTCTGGCGTCAGGGCCTCGCAAAGCGCCGTCAGGCGCTGATCGACCTTCGCCTGCGCTTCTGCCAGCGAGGAAACGTCATCGAACGGTTCGTCTACCTCGAAGGCCTTGAGCCCGAGCGTGCCGCCTTCCAGGCCGTCGACATAGAACCAGTCGACCGTGATGATATGGTTCAAGGTTTCCTTGATCGAGGGGAAGAAGCTAATGCGTGGCGCTTCGAATTCTCCAGGCTTTAAAGTTGCGCAGGCCTGAAGTAGCCGGCGGTTGGCAAGGGCGTTGTTATAGGCAAGTTTGCGGAATGGCCTGCCAGGATCGAAGGTCGGCATCGGCGCATCTCCTCTTTAAGCGCTTTTGGCTACAGCACCGGGCGCCTTTTGAGGCGCAAAGGACGCCGTAACATCAGTCTTTGCCGTCGAGATCGCCGTCCCGCCAGACGAGATGACGTGGCACAACGGGAAGGTTTTCGATTTCATCGGCGATGAAATAGGGCGGGATGTCGAGTGCGCACAAGGCATCACGCGTTGCCGGCACCCATTTGAACTCGAGATGGTTGTCGGCGTCCTCGACCCGATGGATGATCTCGCCGGATAAAAAGGGGAATTCCGGCGGGAGGTCCATCAAGTAATAGAGACCGAGTTCATGCCAGTCGCGCTGTTCGTAGCGGAAGAAGTTCTCGGCGATCCACAGCAGGCGATGGACGGTCACCTCAACGCCCAGTTCCTCCACCATCTCCCGTTTGAGCGTTTCCTCCGACGTCTCACCGATTTCCGCCCTGCCGCCTGGAAAGGTCCAGAAGGGCTCATGGACGGCGCGATGGACGAGCACGTGGCCGTCGCGAAAGCCGAGGCCGGCGATACGATAGTTGAAACGCTCGGCGCCCGCATTCAGGCGGATGAGAGTGCGCTTGGCCATGCCATTCTTATCCAAGATCGATGACGACAATTTCCGGCGGCACCCCGAAGCGCACCGGTGCGATGGAGCAGCCGAGGCCGCCGGAAACGATGATATTACGCCCCTCCTCGATCATATGGCCATAGGCGTAGCGGTTGCCGTAACGCGAGGGGACGATCGGCGAACGGCCGAGGAGGCGAATCTGTCCGCCGTGGGTGTGGCCCGATAGCGTCAGCGAGACACGCTCGGGCACCCGCGGAAAGATATCGGGCTCATGAGCGAGCAGAATGACGGGCGCATCGTCCGTGACCTGAGCCATCGTTCCATCGAGATCGTCGAGGCCGCGCATATGCGTGCGACGCCATTTCCGGCCGGGCAGAAGCGCCAGTTGATCTTCGAGGCCTGCCAGCCAGAAGCCGCGGCCCTCCTTTTCGAGCCGAACGGCGCGGTTGCCATAGACCGAGATGCCGACGTCGGCGAGGGCCCGGTGTCCGAATGTTTCCATCCCGCCGTTCTTCTGGGCGGTCCTATCCTCCCACCAATCATGGTTGCCCATGACCGCATGGACGCCGAGAGGGGCCTGCAAGGTGGCGAGCGCCTTCGACCATTGGCTCGAATGCACGTACTGCGTCACCATGTTCATGCCGGCGGCATAATCGCCGAGCAGGACGGTGACGTCGCCTTCAAGTTCATTCGCCCTGTGGCAGATCGTGGCAATGCGGCTTGCCGACATCCAGGGTTCGCAGGCATGGAGATCGGCGAGCGCCACGACGCGCAGCTTGAGCCCCGGGGTCCATCCCGGCGGCGTCAGCTGGTAGCGGGTGATAGCGAGCCGCGCGAGCGGTTCATAGGCGAAGGCGTAACCACCGAGCGACATGAGGCCTGCGACACCGCCGCCCAGAACCTTGAAAAATCCGCGGCGGGTGATCACTCAGTTGTCCTCCTGGAACAGCCGGAACTGCGCAGCCTCCATATCCTTGGGCGGTTGCATTCCCAGATGTTTCCACGCGATTGCGGTCAGAACACGGCCGCGTGGCGTGCGCTGGATGAAACCTTGCTGGATCATGTAGGGCTCGATGATGTCCTCGATCGCGTCGCGTGGCTCGGAAAGACCGGCGGCAATGGTTTCGATGCCGACTGGACCGCCGCCGAAGTTGACGGCGATCATGTTGAGGTAACGTTTGTCGAGCTGGTCGAAGCCGACATTGTCGACCAGCAGGCGGGTCAGCGCCTCGTCGGCGATCTCGCGGGTGACGGCTTCCGCCCTTGCCACCTCGGCGAAGTCGCGCACGCGCCGCAGAAGCCGGCCGGCGATGCGCGGGGTGCCGCGGGCGCGTCTTGCGATCTCGCGGGCGCCCTCCTCGGTGATCGGCAGGTTCATCAGCCGCGCGCCGCGGCGCACGATCAGTTCCAGCTCCTCGACGGTGTAGAAGCTCAGGCGCACCGGAATGCCGAAGCGGTCACGCAGCGGCGTCGTCAACAGGCCGAGGCGGGTGGTGGCCGCCACCAGCGTGAATTTCGACAGGTCGATCTTCACCGAGCGAGCGGCAGGCCCTTCCCCGATGATGAGGTCGAGCTGGAAATCTTCCATGGCCGGATAGAGGATTTCCTCGACGGCGGGATTGAGGCGATGGATTTCGTCGATGAAGAGCACGTCGCGCTCCTCGAGATTGGTGAGCAGGGCAGCGAGATCGCCGGCCTTGGCGATAACAGGGCCCGACGTCGAGCGGAAATTGACGCCGAGCTCTTTGGCCATGATCTGCGCCAGCGTCGTCTTGCCGAGGCCGGGCGGACCGACGAAGAGCACATGGTCCAGCGCTTCGCCGCGGTTTTTCGCCGCCTCGATAAAGACCTTGAGATTGGCGCGCGCCTCCGCCTGGCCGGTGAATTCGTCCAGCGATTGCGGGCGCAACGTGATATCAAGGTCTTCGCCCCGCTTTTCCGGCGATATCAGGCGGGCGGGTTCGCTCATGCTCTCATTCCGTTTTGAAACCTGTCACACCAATACACCAAAAAACCGCTGCCTCGACATCCCATCATCGCTTTTCCGGCTTTTCACCGCCCCAATTCCTTCAATCCCAGCCTGATCAGCTTGGCGCTGTCGGCACCTTCGCCGGCCGTCTTCATTGCCGCAGCAATCGCATTTGCCGCCTGGTCGCGGGAATAGCCGAGGTTGGTCAGCGCGGAAACCGCATCGGCGACAGGCGCGGCCGCGACGCCTTCGCCGAGTTCCTGCTTGAGGGCGATATTGATCGCTTCCCCGGCAAAGGCCGGCGCCCGGTTCTTGAGCTCGGTGACGAGGCGCATCGCCACTTTCGGACCGACGCCCGGCGCACGCGAGACGGCGGCGCGGTCCTGCAGGGCAATGGCATTGGCAAGTTCGCCTGGCGTCAGCGTCGAGAGCACGGCGAGCGCCACCTTGGCGCCGACGCCTTGGACGCTCTGGAGCAGGTTGAACCATTCCCGCTCCAGCGCGGTCATGAAACCGAAGAGCTTCAACTGGTCCTCGCGCACATAGGTCTCGATGAACAGCACGCAGGCCTCGCCTGCCGAGCCGATTTTCGACAGGGTGCGGGCCGAGCAATAGGCGACGTAGCAGACGCCGTGCACATCGACGAGCACATAGTCTTCGCCGATCTCGTCTATGGTGCCTTTCAGCTTGCCGATCATGGGGCGCGGTCTCTCAAGGATGCGTTTCGGGGGTTATAAGGTCAACGGAGGGGAAATAGGAGCGGTATCCGCTGGGATCGCGGGTCAAAATTCTGTAGCCCCTTATCGCCGCATGCGCGCCGATGAAGAAATCGGGCAATACCCGTTCGCGCCCACCGCCGGCGCGACGGTAAAGCCGGAAGGCCGCAGCAGCGGCGAATGCAGCCGGCCAAGGCAGATTCTCGCGGCGGAATTCATCCTGCGGCAGCAGCCGATCGACTTCGTCCACGTCGTCGTACCGAACGGAAAATTCGGAGTAGATGATCGGGTTTATGAGGACGGGACCGTCTTTGAAGACGTCAAGCATCTTTCGACGCGACCAACCGTGCCAGTCCGAACCGACCACGGCCAGATCGACAAGTATGTTCGTATCGACAAGTGTGGCCATCAGCGATCACGGGTCATCGACATAAGGTCTTCGGCATCGATCTCCTGATCGCCAGTGCCCTCGAGACGACGGATCGTCTGTATAAAACGATCCAGGCGGCCCCGATCCTCGATCTCCTGCTTGCCGTTCTTCGGCGAGAGAACGAGCTTGCCGCCCTCTATCGAGAAAATGACCTCGCTATTGGCCTCGATGCCGACAAGTTCCCTGAGATCACGAGGAATGGTGACCTGGCCTTTGGACGTAACCCGCATCTTGTTGCTCCTTCAAAGTAAGAACTATCCTTACCCATGGAACAAGTCAAGAACAAGCTATCCGGCCAATGCCTGCCGCATTCGGTTGCTGCCGCGATTATGCGCATGGCAGATGGCGATCGCCAAGGCGTCGGCGGCGTCGTTGCCCTTGAATTCGACCTTCGGCATCAGGATCTTCAGCATCATGTGGATCTGCTGCTTTTCGCCGTGGCCGACGCCGATGACGGCCTTCTTCACGGCGTTCGGGGCATATTCGGAGACCGGCAACCCGGCACGCGCCGGCACCAGCATAGCGATGCCGCGGGCCTGGCCAAGTTTCAAGGTCGCCACCGCATCCTTGTTGACGAAGGTCTGTTCGACGGCGGCCTCATCCGGCTTATAGCTGTGGACAATCTCCGCCAGGCCATCGTGCAGCTGACAAAGGCGGGAGGCAAGGTCCATGTCACCATCGGAGGTCACGGTTCCGGATGCCACAAACCGCAGGGAATTGCCTGATGTCTCGATGATTCCCCAGCCGGTGCGGCGAAGCCCGGGATCGATACCGACGATGCGAATCGTATTTTGCATGGTTCAACCTATAGCCATTGCGAAATAACTGCCATTGATATGTGAACAAAACAAAAACGTTCCGGATTTCGGCCCCGCCATTTACCGCGAATTAAAACAGATGCTTGAAATCTAGTCATCGAATACGAGAGGGGCTTCTTTTCGCGAGGATTTAAGCCCCCGATGTTCTGTTTATAGGCCAGTTGATCAGGCATGCGGTGCGTGCCCGCGCTTGGCAGGTGCGTTCAGAGGGGGTTCGTCGTACATGGCTCGGAGATTTCAATCCCTGTCCTTTAAGGTCATCGCCACATTCATTCTGCTGACCGTGCTGTCGATCGCGGTCATCGATGTGCTTGCCTATTTCGCCAGCAGCCGCATTTCCGACGAGCAGGCGCTGAAGGCAAAGGAAAGCGTGCTGATCTTTCGCGGCGACATGCTGCAGGACCAGCTGACGCAGCTTGAAAACCAGGCCAATTCCATCGCGCGCATCGAGGCGCTGCAGATGTCGATCACCAATCTGAAGAGCGGCTGGAAGACCATCGAGAAGACCGCGGGCGATGCCCGTGCCGAGCTGAAGAAGGTTTTCATAGCGGGCAACCCCAACCCCGCCGACCAGCGCGAGAAGCTCATCAAGCCGGAAGGGCCGAGTGGCTTTTATTATTCGAGCCACGAAAAGACGCAGGGCGAAGTCGCCCGCGACCTTGAGGATACTGCCTTCAGCGATCTGCTGATCGTCGATCTCGAGGGTACCGTGCTCTATTCCTATAAGAAGGAAGATGATTTCGCCGAAAATCTGAAGTCGGACGCCTGGAAGGCGACCGGCGCCGGCATCGCTTTCGCCAAGGCGATCGAGAATACCGCCAAGGCGACCGATGACGCCGCGCCGACAGGCTTTTCCGGCCTTCGCGTCGATGCCGGCAGCGGCAAGTCGGCGATCTTTTATGCCGTACCGATCGTCAAGCTTGGGGCGGCCAAGGGCATCATCCTCTTCAAGGTGCGCGACGATATCGTCACCGGCATCCTCGCCAAGGGCATCGTCAAAGGCAGCACGGCGCGGGCGGCGATCGTCTCCGGCGATGGTTCCGCCATCGGCCTCGACGGAAGCGGCAAGCTTGCGACGCTCGATGCGACGCCCTTCACCTTCATCAAGAGCGCGCTTGCCAGTTCGGCGATGACGGTTGCCGATTTCGACCGGGCGGACGGAGCGGCTCGTGCCTATGTCCGCGGCATCGACTATCGCGGCGACCGCTTCCTCGTGGTCGAGAGTGTGCTGTTGAGCGAGCTCAATGCCGGCTCGATCGAAATCGCCACTTTGCTGACGATGATCGGCATCGGCGTGCTCGTCGTCATGGCGGTCGCCACCGGGCTGGTCACCAATTTGCTGTTTTCGCCGCTGGCACGTCTTGCCGGCGTCACCCGCGATGTCGCCGACGGCAAGCTCGACAGCGAGGTCGGCAGCCTGAACCGCAAGGATGAGATCGGCACGATGGCCAATGCGCTCGACCGCTTTCGCCACTCGCTGATCGAAAGCCGCGAACTCGAAGCCGCCAGCGAAGAGACGCGCCTGCAGGCCGAGCAGGACCGCCAGCAGAATCTGGCCGAGCGCGAGGCCGAGGCCAAGACGCTGCAGCAGGTGGTCGAGGCGATTGACGAGGGCCTGCATCATCTGGCGAACGGCGATCTCGCCTATCAGATCGATACCCGCTTCCCGAACGAGCTCGAAAGCCTGCGCGTCAATTTCAACGAGGCGTTGGCGACACTTAGCGAAACCATGACGGCGATCGGCGGCAACTCGATGGCGGTGCGCGCCGGCTCCGAGGAGATGCGCACCGGCGCCGACGAACTTGCCGGACGCACCGAGCGCCAGGCTGGCTCGATCACCGAGACGGCGAATGCGATCAGTGCCATCACACAGTCGGTCCGCCGGCAGATCGAGCGGGCCGAGCAGGCCGAGCGCATCGCCCGCGACGCCAAGAAGGAGACGACCGGCTCAGGCCAGATCATGCGCGAGACGATCGCGGCAATGGAGGCAATCCAGGCCTCCTCGCGCCAGATCAACACGATCATCTCCGTGATCGACGACATCGCCTTCCAGACCAACCTCCTGGCGCTCAATGCCGGCGTCGAGGCGGCGCGCGCCGGTGAATCCGGCAAGGGGTTTGCCGTCGTCGCCATGGAAGTGCGCGAGCTGGCCCAGCGTTCGTCGAGTGCGGCCAAGGAGATTTCCAGCCTGCTGCAGAAATCGACGCATGAGGTCGAAAGCGGCGTTACGCTTGTGGAAAAGGCGGGCGTTGCCCTGACGGGCATCGGCGCCCATGTCGAAGCGATCAACGGGCAGATCAATGAGATCATGAGTGCGACCCGCGAGGAGGCCAATACGCTGCGCGAGATCAATAGCGCCGTCGCCGAACTCGACGCGATGACGCAGCAGAACGCCTCGATGGTCGAAGAGACGACGGCGGCGATCCACCGGCTGGCGACGGAAGCCCTGGAAATGGACCGCCAGCTCGGCAATTTCACGCTGCCGCCCGGCCACCACCAGCCGAGCGCCGAGGTGCATGTGCTGCGCCGTCATCGGTAAATTATCGCTTGTGACATTGCTGAAGGGTCGCGCCCGCGCGGCCATTTTGTTTGCGCGCATCGTTTGGAATGGTGCGGGCGCGAACCTACATAGACGGCATCGTTCAACTGCCCGGCAGGTTTCCAATGGTTCCCTTCTCCATACTCGACCTTTCCCCCGTTGCCGAAGGCAGCACCGTGCGCCAGTCCCTCGATGGCTCGGCGCGGATGGCACAAAAAGCCGAGGAATTCGGTTACAAGCGCTTCTGGCTTGCCGAACATCACGGCATGCCGGGGATCGCCAGCGCCGCCACCGCCGTCGTTATCGGCCATGTCGGGGCCGCGACCAAGCGCATCCGCATCGGTTCCGGCGGCATCATGCTGCCCAATCATTCGCCGCTGGTCATCGCCGAGCAGTTCGGCACGCTGGAGGCACTCTTCCCCGGCCGTATCGATCTCGGCCTCGGGCGCGCACCGGGAACGGATATGCGCACGGCACAGGCGCTACGGCGCAACCTCGAGGCTGGCGCAAACAGCTTCCCCAACGACGTGGTGGAACTGCAGCAACTTCTCGATACGCCGGTCGAGAACCAGGCGATCCTCGCGGTTCCCGGCAATGGCTCACATATCCCGATCTGGCTGCTCGGCTCCAGCCTCTACAGTGCCCAGCTTGCTGGCATGCTGGGGCTTCCCTATGCCTTCGCTTCGCATTTCGCGCCCGACATGCTGCTCGATGCGATCGCGATCTATCGCGACCGCTTCCAGCCCTCGGCGACGCTCGACAAGCCGCATGTGATGGTCGGCGTGATGGGCGCGGTGGCGGCGACGGATGAGGAGGCACGCTACCATTTCACTTCCGCAGAGCAGCAGTTCGTCAATCTGCGCCGCAATGTCCGCGGCCCGTTCCCGCGTCCGGTGGCCGATATGGCGGACTTCTGGTCGCCGATGGAAAAGATGAATGTCGAACACACGCTGCGTTATGCCGTGGTCGGCTCGCCGAAGACGGCGGAGGCGAAACTGACGGAGTTTCTGCAGGAAACGCAGGCCGACGAGGTGATCATCTCGATGCCGATCCACGATATCGAGGCGCGGCTGAGGTCGGTGGAGCTTTTTGCGGGATTGGGAAATTTCATGCGGGCCGCCGCGTAGGGTTTACGTACAACGCCTTGAGCCGGGCTCATCAACGAAAAAACCCGGCCTCGCAGCCGGGTTTTTATTTGAGACCGCTCGAAAAAATCAGGCGGAGAGCTTGGCCAGCACTTCTTCCGAGACTTCGAAGTTGGAATAGACGTTCTGCACGTCGTCGTCGTCTTCCAAGCTGTCGATGAGCTTCATCAGCGACTGGGCCTTTTCCTCGTCGACCGGCACGTTGTTCTGGGCGCGCCAGACTGCCTTGACGGTTTCGGCTTCGCCGAGGCTTGCTTCCAGCGCTTTCGCCACTTCGCCGAGGGCTTCGAAGGCACAGGTGATGTAGTGGCCGTCTTCGTCGGTCTCGACGTCGTCAGCGCCGGCTTCGATCGCGGCTTCCATCACCTTATCGCCATCGCCAACCGAAAGCTTGTAGGTGATTTCGCCGACATGGTCGAAGGAGAAGGACACAGAACCGGTTTCGCCAAGCGCGCCGCCGGCCTTGGTGAAGCTCGAGCGAACGTTGGAGGCGGTGCGGTTGCGGTTGTCGGTCAGGGCCTCGACGATGATCGCCGTGCCGCCGGGGCCGTAGCCCTCATAGCGGACTTCATCATAGTTTTCGCCGTCGGCACCGGCTGCCTTCTTGATGGCACGGTCGATATTGTCCTTCGGCATGGACTGGGCCTTGGCGTTCTGGATCGCCAGGCGAAGGCGGGCGTTCATCGTAGGGTCGGGCAGGCCGGCCTTGGCGGCAACGGTGATTTCGCGCGCAAGCTTGGAGAACATTTTCGACCGCACGGCATCCTGACGGCCTTTGCGGTGCATGATGTTTTTAAACTGTGAATGGCCAGCCATGGCACCCCTGTTCACGTCTCATTGTTCGGAATGGGCCGCCTTATAAGAGCGAAACGGCACCCGTTCAAGGAAAAAGCAGTTCGGAACAAAGGCGAGGGGATGACGTTTCAACCGAACTCCATCCAACGGAAAGGAACGGTCATGGCAAGTCTCAGCGAGGCGCAGGAACATCCAGCACGTCAGCTCTGGGATCAGGTCAACGATGTTCATGCCGGCATGCTCGGAATTTCCGGACTGGACATGCACATGCAGCCGATGGCGCCGCATGCCGATCCCACCACCAACACCATCTGGTTCTACACCAAGACCGACGCCGACATCGTGCGCGCCATCAAGCCCGGCAGCCGCGCGCATTTCTGTGTCATCGGCAAGGATCACGACTATCACGCCTGCCTTGCCGGCGTGATCGAGGTGCATCCTGACCCTTCCAAGATCGAGGAATACTGGAGCTCGATCGTCGCGGCCTGGTATGACGGCGGCAAGAAGGACCCCAAGCTCACCATGCTGTCCCTCCATGTCGACGATGCCGAGATCTGGGTTTCCACGGGTAACAAGCTGAAATTCGGCTGGGAGATCGCCAAGGCCAATCTCGACGACGACAAGATGCCGGATGTCGGCATCAAGCGCCATCTGCAGTTCGCTTGACGCGCATTGCTCCTATGCAGCAATTCAAAGTGCTACAGCGTCCTTTGCGCGTCTGAAAAGACGCGCAAAGGACGCTGTAGAAGGAAAACTGCCGGGCCTTTTTACTGCACGCCCTTCAACACATAGATCAGCGGCTTTTTCGGCAGAGTGCGCATCGAGACGGTGATGCTGTCATCGGGCGCATGGGCGACGTCGAAATCCTTGCCGAACATCGAGACGAAGGCTTCGACCGGCGGGCCGCGCCGGTGCATCGGCAGGATCAACGACGAGCGGAGCCGTTTGATGACGCGGCTCATGCTGTCGGCGCCCATGGTCAGGCCGCCATCGACGGGGACCATGACGATGTCGAGCCGGCCGATTTCGGTATAATGGGTATCCGTCAGCTCGTAATGCAGATGGCCGAGATGGCCAACGCAAAGGCCGGCGATCTCGAAAATGAAGATGGAATTGCCGTTCTCGTGCGAGCCGCCGAGGCCATAGCTGAAGCGGATATCTGTCGTGACGTTGCGGATATAGGCATCGCCGACGACGAGATTGACATTGGCCTTCTCGTCCGGAACATCGCTCCACCCGTGCAGTACGTGCTTGATGCCCGGATCGGGCGCCAAGGTGAAGTGGGTCGAGTGGGCCTTATTCATGGTCACGACGTCGGGCATCGTCGCCGGCCTGTACCAGCCATTATAGTCTGTCGCGATGACGATGCCGCCCGGGGTCTCGATCGCGAAGGTAGAGTGGCCGAGGAAGGTGAGCTTGACATCCTCGCCCTCGGAGGCGGCAGGCATCAGCGGCAGAGCGCCGGAAAAACTTGCGAAGGTCACCTTGGGGATGGTTTGCGCGATTGCCTGGCACTGGCTGACCGGCGGCCGCTGCTCTTGTGCCCCGGCAAGATTCGGCGCGGCGAAGGCCGCAAGGCATGCGATAGCGAGGACAAGATATCGCGGCTTCATGCCACCCCTCCGGCGCTCTATCACCCTTCAATCGGCGCATAACCCCGAAAATCGATCCCGATTTTCGGGGTTATGCGCGAGTGGCGGGGAGGATGCGGCATGAGGCCGCAGGGGTCCAGACCGAGGATGCTCACAATTGCGTGTTGGACGGCCGCGCGTCGCCTGTTACCGCCAGAACTCCGGCAGAGTTTCGGCCAGCCGCGGGCCGAGCCGGAGCGGCGCGATCTTTTCGGCAAGTCCCGTCGTATCCGAAATCTCCACGCCGACGCCGCAGATCGTCGCGGGGCCGTTGGCGGCTTCCATGCGGCCCTTCGGCATCTTGGAGATGAAGCGGTTGAGCGGTTCCTCCTTGTCCATGCCGAGGGAGGAGTCGTAGTCGCCGCACATGCCGGCATCTGACATATAGGCGGTGCCGCCGTTCAGGATCTGTGCGTCGGCGGTCGGTACATGCGTGTGGGTGCCGACGACGAAGCTGGCGCGGCCGTCGACGAAGTGGCCGAAGCACTGCTTCTCGCTGGTCGCCTCGGCATGGAAATCGAAGATGATCGCGTCGGCCTGCTCCTTCAGCGGGCACGCGTCGAGGATGACCTCCGCCGATTTGAAGGGGTCGTCGAGTTCCGGATGCATGAAGACCCGGCCCATGACGTTGGCAACGAGCACACGCGCGCCGTTCCTGGCATAGAAAAGGCCGGAGCCGCGGCCGGGCGTGCCTTGGGGATAGTTGGCGGGACGCAGGAATTGATCGTGGCGGCCGGCAAAAGCGACGGCTTCCTTCTGGTCCCAGACGTGATTGCCTGTCGTCACCACATCGGCGCCGGCATTGATCGTTTCCAGAAAGATATCCTCGGTGATGCCGAAGCCGCCGGCGGCGTTCTCGCCGTTGACGATGACGAAATCGAGCTTGAGGTCGGAAACCAGGCCGGGGAGGCGGTCCCATACCGCCGTGCGTCCCGTCTTGCCGACCATGTCACCCAGAAAAAGCAGCCGCATTCCCTATCCAATCCAAGAGGCAAAAAAGCGAAGGCCGCTTTCTGTCAGGATGGCATCCAGGCTTATGTCGTGCGGCTCGTCGGGCACATGTGCCACTTCCTGGCAGTCGAATGCAATGCCGATCAGCTTTGGATGCAGGCCTTTTTGCCTTAGCCGGCTGATGGCGCGGTCGTAGTGGCCGGCGCCGTAGCCGATGCGGTGGCCGCGGGCATCGAAGGCCGAAAGCGGCACCAGCATGATCTCGGGATCAAGAATGGCGGCATCCGAGCCGGGGCCGACCGTGCCGAAGCCGGTATCGATGAGGGGCGCACCTTCCGCCAGCTCGCGAAAGACGATGGTCTGCCGATCGAGGATCGCCGGCACGCAGAGCCGCGCACCGCGCACGGCAAAGCGCGCCATCAGCGGCCTGAGATCGGCTTCTGAACGAATCGGCAGGAAGCCGGAGACGATCGTATCCAGCGCAAAACCGACGGCCTCGCCGGCATGGTCGGCCATTGCGAGGCTTTTGGAGGCGCGTTTCTCGGCGGGGATGGCGTCGCGTGCGGACAGCCGTTCGTCGCGCAGCTGCGCTTTCAATTCTTTCGCGGTCATTGGATCTGCCGGTTGAGAGATTTGACCGAGCATAGACGGCTGGATGTCCGATGCAAATGCCGGATGCGACGGTATCACGTTGGTTTCACGCCTCGCCCGCCGGCGGCAGCGGTCGTCAGACGACGATGCTTGTCGGTATTGTCGCCGTGGCGATGGAGAAGCCTGCCATATTGGCCCCGGCCTGCCGGTCCTGCTGCCGCAACTCGCGCATCGCCTTTTCAAGCACTTGCTTGAGTTCACGCACGACCACCTTGAACTCTCCCATCGTTTCGCGATCATCGGCCGAAATGCCTGAAAGTTTCGGCGCATCCTCGGCGACGCTCGCATAGGCCTTGCGGGCGTTGGCGGCGGCGTCCGGTTCCTGCGAACCGGTCTCGCCGGCCGCAGTTTCCCCTGCGGTATCCGTCAGCGCAGCATCGGGCCCGCTGGTTGCGACTGCTGTTGCAGCCGTGGTTGCATCCACCGGAACAGCCGTTGCCGGGCTGCCGGTCGCGACTGATGATGCGAATTCGGAGGCGGCGGTGCCGACCTTGCGCGCCAGTTCGGCGGCCAGCCGGGCGACCACTTCAGGAGCCATGTTGGAGCTGCGCAGCATCTCCAACTCCTGTTTTGCCTCCTCGAGCCTGCGTTGCGCCTTCGCCTTGGCCTCGTCTCCTGAGTTCGCCAAGGTCTGGCGCATCTGCTGCAGCGCCTGTGTGGCGCGCTGCAGCTTCAGCACGCCTTGATCAGTCTCGCTTCCGGGGGCGGATAGGGCTGCCGTCGAAGACGCGCCGCGCAAGATGATGGAGGCAGACGTGGTTGCGACCTGCATGAACAATTCCCCGATTTTTAATTCAGGCCCCGATTGCGATTCGGGCACATTCTGCAACGTCAGACTTGCGTGGACCTGTGTCTTGGGAATTCGGGAAGCGCAGCGGCCAGCCGCTGCATCGTCTCCTCGAACAGAGGGGCTCCGCCGGGCGCCCAGCCGAGCGCGCGGATTTTCGCAGTGCTCATGGGATTGATCGCGACCTTATCGACAGGGGCCGGTAATGCGTGCCGACAGCCCGTCTCGCGGCGGATGGATGAAAGGATATCGCGCGTGTCGACTGACATGTCCGAGACATTGAAGACCTCGCCGGAGATGCGGGTGCTTTCCGTCTCCAGCATGAGCCTCACCGCCCGACCGAGGTCGCGGCCGTGAACTTCCGTTCCCAGGCGGGCAGTAACCGGCCGGCCGGCGAGGTAATCGGCGATCAGGCCGTCCCATTTGTTCGGCGAGAGATCGCCATAGACGCCGGTCGGCCTCAGGCTTACGCCGGCAAAACCCGGCGTGGAGAGATGGGCAAGCGCGCGTTCGGCATCGAGCTTGACCTGGCCGTAGAGTGTTTCGGGCTTGGCCAGCATCGTCTCCGTCAGTTCGGTTGCCTCGGGATGTTCGCCGTAGGCGGCGCGGCTGGACAGGAAGACGCAACGGCGCGTGCCGGCGCGTTTGGCGGCTTCGAAAAGCCGGACGGTGCCGTCGAGGTTCAACCTGTGGAAGGTCTTCGGGTCGTCGCCCTCGCCGCCGCGATATTTACCCGGGACATGGCTGAAAGCGGCATGGACGAAGAAATAGGCGTCGTCGAAGACGTCGATCTGATCCTTGTCGGGATCGAGAGAAAGCGCTGCGAACTCGACCGGGCGGGAGAAGAGGCGGGGCAGCGGCGCGCGGCGCCCGCCGACGATCACCTGATATCCAGCGGCCAGCAGTTCCTCGACGACATACCGGCCGACGAGACCCGTTCCACCCGATACCAGTACCTTCATGCTGCCCCTTCCGGATTGTCCAGCGTCGTGATCTCAGGCACATCGCCGCCATCGTGGAAACGATGCCACAGATCGATCAAAGGTTGTAGTCTCGCTGTCTTGGGATGATCCTTTTCCCACGGTTTTTCATACTGGTAATGCAGGATCGAAATGCTCTTCCAGTCCCAAAGCTCCGGCATGGTGAACCATACATATTGCAGCATGTTGAAATAAACCGGCAGGCCGTGCCAATCCGGGAAGAACGTCTCGAGAAAGGTCTGATCGGTGCGCCGCCAGAAGGCGTTCGGCCTGTCGAGCCTTTCGAGCATGTGCCGGAACGTGTCATGCGAGGGCGTGGCGACGAAGACGCCGGAATTCATCCGGCGGAAATCGGCGAGGTTTTCGTAGACATTGGGGGCGGCGGAAAATTCCGGATAGAGGAAGAGCCTGTCGACGTTCTTCAGCACGAGGGCGTCGGCGTCGACGAAGACGCAGCGCTGGTATTCGACGAGCTGCCAGAGCCTGAGCTTGCAGAAATTGTCGAGCGGCGAATGAAAATCCGGCTTGCGGCCCTTGGTGAAAGGAGCTGTCGAATGGAGCTGACCGCGGGCGTGGCGCTCGTTGAAGGCGGCAGAGAGCGGCAGGTGCTCGACCTCGACCAGGCGGCAGTCGAGCGCTTCGATGGATGCGAGAATGGTTTTGTCGACACCGCCGGTATGGAGAATGACGATGTCGGCCCCGGTGCCGGTTCGGCGTAGGGAGCGGGCAAGCGCGGTCGCGCCCATGGCGTAATCGGCATTGGTGACGAGTGTGACATAGGCGAAACGGGCTGGTGTGCTGCTGGCGCTCGTCATATTGCAGCGCTCACGACACGGACTTCAGCCGCTTGCCTTCCGGATCGTGATTGATCGTCGCGGCGATGTCCTTGGTCCAGGCGGAGACGGCCGGCACGCGCGAGCGGTCGACGCGATAGGCGAACTTCTTCGCGACGTCGACGATCTCGCCGAGCAGGCCGGCTTCCAGCGTGATCGGTTCGAGGCCGAGATCGCGGAATTTTTCGTTCCGGACGATCAGCTCGTTCTCGGCGGCTTCCTTGCGCGGGTTGGGCAGCCAGGCAATCTTAGCCCCGCTCATCCTGGCGATCATCTCGGCAAGGTCGCGCACCCGGTGGGTTTCAGTCATCTGGTTGAAGATCTCGACGCGGGCGCCGCGGGCCGGAGGATTCTTGAGCGCAAGCTCGATGCAGCGCACCGAATCCTGGATGTGGATGAAGGCGCGGGTCTGGCCGCCGGTGCCGTGCACCGTCAGCGGATAGCCGATCGCCGCCTGGATGAGGAAGCGGTTCAGCACTGTGCCATAATCGCCGTCATAGTCGAAACGATTGATCAGTTGCGCGTGCCGGCGTGTCTGCTCGGTATGCGTGCCCCAGACGATGCCCTGGTGCAGGTCGGTGATCCTCAGGCCGTCATTCCGCGCGTAGAACTGGAAGAGAAGCTGATCCAGGCACTTGGTCATGTGATAGATCGAGCCGGGATTGGAAGGATAGAGAATCTCCTGGCTGACCGTCTCGCCGCCAGCAGTCTCGATGCCGACCGGCAGGTAACCCTCGGGGATCGCCGCCCCGACCGTCGAATAGCCGTAGACGCCCATGGTGCCGAGATGGATGAGATGGGCATCGAGATTGAGTTCCGTCAGCGCGTTCAGCAGATTGTGCGTGGCGCTGACATTGTTGTTGACGGTGTAGTTCTTGTGGCGGTCGCTCTTCATCGAATAGGGCGCAGCCCGCTGCTCGGCGAAATGGATGACGGCATCCGGCCGATGTTCGGAAAGCCAGTTCTTCAGGAGTTCGTAATCCTTGGCGAGATCGATCAGATTGAAGTGGATGCGGCGTCCGGTTTCGGCATGCCAGATGCGGGTGCGCTCCTGGATCGAATCCATCGGGGTCAGCGACTGAACGCCAAGTTCGGTGTCGATCCAGCGGCGCGAGAGATTGTCGAGGATATGGATGTCGTGCCCGGCATCGGAGAGATGCAGCGACGTTGGCCAACCAATGAAACCGTCTCCGCCCATAACCGCAATCTTCATCGCATCGTCTCCTGATTGGTCGCTCATTATCGGGAATAGTTAGGAATTGTGACAATCATTCAATGCTTGCCTGTCCGGAAGCGTTGCGCCAAACAGGGCACCTGAGTTTGGAGAAAATTATGACGGAACGCCCTTTTTCCATTTCGGGAGAGCTGACGGAGGCCGGACACCGCCTCGTTCAGCGGGTCTATTATGAAGATACGGACTTTTCCGGCCTGGTCTATCACGCCCGATACCTGCACTTCCTGGAGCGCGGCCGCACCGATTATCTGCGCTGCCTCGGCGTCGAGCAGCGCGAACTCGTCAGCGCCGACGAGGAGGGGCTGGTTTTCGTCGTTCACCGCATGGAGATCGACTTCAGGAGCCCGGCGCGCATGGACGATGTGCTGACGATCCTGACGCATACGGAAAAAGCCGGCGGCGCCAAGATGGTGCTCAATCAGCAGATCCGCTCGGGCGAGACGCTGCTGATCGCCGCCAAGGTGATCATCGCCGTCATCAACGCCCGGGGGCGGCCGAGGCGGCTGCCGGAAACACTGGCGGTGAAATTCCTGGAGGGCAGCACGCCGTTGTAGTCAGAGTCGCTTGAAATTCAGGTCTTGTCAGAACTTGAGTTTTATGTGAAGGAATTCCCGCGCCGCAGGATGAGCGCTCTTTCGGCAGCCGGACCTTGCTCCGGTCAAGTAATCCATGGAACGAAATCTTCCAATCACAGGCTTACTGTCACAGTCCGGCACTAACGATCTATTAACCATAATAGTGTCTTACTGGGAAAGTCGGAGTTTGTGCGGTGCACGCCTTCCTTTGACCAAATTTGACGGCAAGAAGGCGGAAGATGAGCTTGGAAGTTTGACCAGGGCTTTGGGCGGCGGCCGCCGGACACTTCTTGCGAGATCAGTTTGTGCCGCCCGGTCCAGCACCGGGCGTTTGGATTCGGGGATTTTGGACCAATGGAACAAGTAGGATTGGCAGCAGCAACGACGGACGTCAGCCTCTGGTCGCTTTTCATGCAGGCCGGCATCGTCGTCAAGCTCGTCATGCTCGGGCTCATCGCGGCCTCGGTGTGGACGTGGGCGATCGTCATCGACAAATACCTGGCCTATGGCCGCGCACGGCGCCAGTTCGACAAGTTCGAACAGGTGTTCTGGTCGGGACAGTCGCTGGAAGAACTCTACCGCTCGCTGTCGGAGCGCAACAATACAGGGCTCGCGGCAATCTTCGTGGCCGCCATGCGCGAATGGAAGAAATCCTTCGAACGCGGCGCCCGCTCGCCGATCGGCCTGCAGATGCGTATCGACCGCGCGATGGACGTGACGCTCGCCCGTGAGACCGAATTTCTCGGTGCCCGCCTTGGATCGCTCGCGACCATCGGCTCGGCCGGCCCGTTCATCGGTCTCTTCGGCACGGTCGTCGGCATCATGACCTCGTTCCAGGCAATCGCCGGTTCGAAGTCGACCAACCTTGCGGTCGTCGCGCCCGGTATCGCCGAAGCGCTGCTTGCGACCGCGATCGGTCTCGTCGCCGCTATCCCGGCGGTTATCGCCTACAACAAGTTCTCTGCCGATGCCGGCAAGCTCTCGGGCCGCATGGAAGGTTTCGCGGATGAATTCTCCGCCATACTTTCGCGCCAGATCGACGAGAAACTGCAGCCGCGCGCTGCCGCTCAATAACCAACGGAGTATACTGACATGGGTATGGCTGTTGGAGGCAATGGCGGCGGGGGCGGCGGACGCCGCCGTCGCGGCGGTCGGAACAGGGCCGTGATTTCCGAAATCAACGTGACGCCGCTCGTCGACGTCATGCTGGTGCTTTTGATCATCTTCATGGTCGCGGCACCGATGATGACTGTCGGCGTGCCGATCGACCTGCCGGAAACGCAGGCCAAGGCGCTGAATTCCGAGACACAGCCGATCACCATCTCCGTCAAGAATGACGGCGAGGTGTTCCTGCAGGAAACGCCGATCCCGGCCGCGGAGATCGCCGCCAAGCTCGAGGCGATCGCCACCACCGGCTATAACGAACGCATCTTCGTGCGCGGCGACGCGACAGCGCCCTACGGCGTCATCGCCGACGTCATGGCCCGTATTCAGGGCGCAGGCTTCAAGAATATCGGCCTCGTGACGCAGCAGAAGAAGGACCAATAGCGCGCAAAATGAAGGCCAGTGTCATCACATCTGCTGTTTTGCACGGCCTGGTGCTCACCTGGGCGATGGTGTCGCTCGGCGCCCCGGAATCCTTCAAGGTGGAGGATTTCGAGGCGATGCCGGTCGATCTCGTGCCGGTGGAATCCATTACTCAGATGCAGCAAGGCGATAAAAAGGCTCCGAAGAAGGAGACTTCCGCGCCCGTGCCGACGACGCGGCCGCCGATCGCGCAACCGGCGGAGAGTGCCGGCGACAACAATGTCGACCTGAAGACGCCGCCGGTGCCGAACGCCAAACCCAGCAATAGCGAGGCTGCCGCGGCGAATTCGAGCGAAAAGCCGATGCCGAAGACCGATCCTGTCCCGAACGATGTCAAGGACATCGTCAAGGAGGAAACGGAAATTGAGCAGCCGAAGGAGGTCGCCTCCATTCCGCCGCCAAAGCCGGTCGAAGTGACGCCGCCGAAGCCGGAAGAAAAGCCACCTGAAGAGCAGGCCAAGCCCGAGGAACCGCCGAAGCCGGACGCCGAGGCGCTGCCGGACAATGTGCCGACGCCGGTTGCCAAGCCGCAGGTAAAGCCGCCTGAGCCGCAGAAGCCCGCCGAAAAGCCGCCGGAAAAGACCCCGGACCAGCCCAAGGCTGCTGAGAAGCCGACGGACAAGAAGAAGGCCGATCAGAGGCAGGAAACGGCGAAATCCGCCTCGGCGATGAAGAGCGACTTCAACGCCGACGATATTGCCGTGCTGCTCAATAAGACTGATCCGTCTGCCGGTGGCGCGAAGCGCTCGACGCAGGAGGCATCGCTGGGCGCGAAGAAGAGCAATGGCGGTTCCAAGCTCAGCCAAAGCGAACAAGATGCGCTACAGGGTTTGATCCAGGGTAACTGGCTTATCACTCCGGGAATGGAAGGCCTTTCCGGCATGGTCATCACGGTGCATTTCAAGCTCGACAAAGATGGAAACATTATCGGCCAGCCTGACATCGAGTCTTCCGGCGGAAGCAGCACCGATTCAACGCGTCGTGCGCTGGAAAGTGGCGCTTACCGTGCCGTGATGAAATCTGCTCCCTCGTTCCGCACGACGCTTCCGATGGACAAGTATGACGTGTGGAACGAGGTCGTCCTTAACTTTCATCCCAGCGATATGGGGATTTGAATGCCGAGGAATTCGATCCATTTCGCGAAATCTTTCGGGATATACGCGGTGCTGACCGGGTTGATCCTTGGCCTCGCATTTCCTTTCGATGCAAATTCGGAGACGGCTGATCGCCGAAACAGCAATGCAAATTCTCCGGTTCTCACTGTGGCTGAAGCTAAGGCGGTGCGAAACGCGATCGAAAGTCGATTCTTCGTCGACAGTCGCCTGAAAGACATCGGCAGCGTGCGTTTGACGATCCACATAAAGCTAGCCAGAGACGGGCAGATCGTCGGCAACCCTGATGTGCAGGTCACCGGTGGCAGTGAGCGTGCGCAGAAAAGTCTTAGCGATGTCGGCCTTCGCGCAGTTCGTCGCGCAGCTCCTTTTACGATGCTTCCGAAAGATAAATACGATGCCTGGAAGGAAGTCGTTTTGAACTTCGATACCAGCGCTCTTACCCGATAAGATGCTGAAAGGCTTGTTTGATATGGTCAAGTGTTCCCTCATCCGCGCTCTGATGGTCATTGCAGGCCTGATTGGGGTCGCAGCCTTTACGACGCCGGCGAACGCGCTGGTCACCCTCGATCTTCGAAAGGGCAATGTCCAGCCGATGCCGATTGCGGTGACTGACTTCCAGGGCGACATAGGCGCGCAGGTCTCGCAAGTCATCGCCGCCGACCTGCAGCGTTCCGGCCTGTTTGCCCCGATCAACAAAACGGCCTTTATTGAAAAAATCTCCAATCCTGATGCCGCGCCGCGGTTCGAGGACTGGAAGGTCATCAATGCACAGGCGCTGGTTACCGGCCGGGTTACCAAGGAAGCGGATGGCCGTCTTCGCGCCGAATTCCGGCTCTGGGACCCGTTCGCCGGGCAGCAGATGACCGGTCAGCAGTTTTATACGCAGCCGGAAAACTGGCGCCGCGTGGCGCACATCATCGCCGATGCGATCTACAAGCAGATCACTGGTGAGGAAGGTTATTTCGACACCCGTGTCGTCTTCGTCTCCGAATCCGGCACCAAGCAGCAGCGCAAGCGCCAGCTGGCGATCATGGATCAGGACGGCTTCAACGTGCGAATGCTGACGGATGGCAGCGATCTCGTGCTGACGCCGCGCTTCTCGCCGAGCCGGCAGGAAGTGACCTACATGTCCTTTGCCAACCAGCAGCCGCGGGTCTACCTGCTGCAGCTCGAAACCGGGCAGCGCGAGGTCGTCGGCAATTTCCCCGGCATGACCTTCTCGCCGCGCTTTTCGCCGGATGGGCAGAAGGTGATCATGAGCCTGCAGCAGGATGCCAATTCCAACATCTATACGATGGACCTGCGCTCGCGCACGACGACGCGGTTGACCTCGACGGCGGCGATCGATACTTCGCCCTCCTATTCGCCGGATGGTGCGCGTGTCAGCTTCGAAAGCGACCGAGGCGGAAAGCCGCAGATCTATGTGATGAATGCCGATGGCTCGGGCCAGACCCGTATTTCCTTCGGCGACGGCTCCTATTCGACGCCGGTCTGGTCGCCGCGCGGCGATCTTATCGCCTTCACCAAACAGGCCGGCGGCAAGTTCTCGATCGGCGTGATGAAGCCGGATGGTTCCGGCGAGCGCATCCTGACGACCGGCTTCCACAATGAGGGCCCGACCTGGGCGCCGAACGGCCGCGTGCTGATGTTCTTCCGCCAGGCGGCGGGGTCGGGCGGTCCGCAGCTTTATTCGATCGATCTGACCGGTTACAACGAGCAACTCGTGAAGACGCCGACCTACGGCTCCGACCCGGCCTGGTCGCCGCTTATGGAGTAGGCGATGCGCTGCTGCCTTCTTGTCGCCCCAAAGTCATGGAACCGAGCGACCAAGGGACAAATCAGTAAATCGTTAACCATAATCTTTGAGGGGCGGTTAACCGAGTGCGGTTACTGTCCGGAAACCCTGATGAAATCGCAAGGAGACCGGCCATGAGCCGAATTCATACCCCGGCAATGAGCCGCATGCAGAATTTCGCCCGTAACCCCGTCATGATCGCGCTTATCGCCGGCCTCGCTCTGGCAAGCTGCGCCAAGAAGCCGCCGAACAGCGCAGGCGACCTCGGCCTCGGCACAGGTGCCGGCGGCGCTGCAACGCCGGGCTCGGCCCAGGACTTCACGGTCAATGTCGGCGACCGTATCTTCTTCGATACCGACTCCTCGTCGATCCGCGCCGATGCCTCGCAGACCCTCGACCGTCAGGCGCAGTGGCTCGGCCGCTACCCGAACTACCAGATCACCGTCGAAGGCCATGCCGACGAACGCGGCACGCGCGAATACAACCTCGCGCTCGGCGCCCGCCGTGCTGCTGCCGCCAAGGACTATCTCGCTTCGCGCGGCGTCCCGGCGCAGCGCCTGAAGACGATCTCCTACGGCAAGGAACGTCCGGTCGCCGTCTGCGACGATATTTCCTGCTGGTCACAGAACCGCCGCGCGGTTACCGTGCTTGGCGGCGCCGGCATGTAATTGCCGAGCAACACTTCGCTTTTTCGAAAGGCGGCCCGCTCAGGGGCCGCCTTTTCTTTTTGACCACACTTTGGCCAGACTCCGTTGCTTTTTGAAAGCAATTGGAAAAATCTCCTGTTCGTGCCATCGAGGTGCGAAGAATCACTGGGACAGGACGATACATATGAAGAAATTTGTCGTGGCAGGCATGCTGTGCCTCGCGGCTGTGACCGGAAGCGAACGGGCGGCCTATTCGGCCTCGTTCTTCGGGTTACATCTCGGCGGCCGATCCGCGGAAAACCAGGCGGCGCCGCCCGTCGTCAAGGTGCAGAGCGGCGATGCGGAGGTCCGCGTGCAGCAGCTCGAAGAGCAGCTGCGGCAGCTGAACGGCCGGATCGAGGAGATGAGCTTTCAGCTTCTGCAGATGCAGGAGACGATCCGCAAGCAGCAGGAAGACAATGAATTCCGCTTCCAGCAGCTCGAAAAGACGGGTGCCAGCGGCGGCGCCAAGGCTCCTGTCAAGAAGAGCGAGACCGATGCTGCTCCGGCAGCCTCCGGCGGCGACGACATTGCCAAGGTGATCCAAGCACCGGAGGGAGCCGAAACGGCTCCCTCCACCAGCGTGCCTGAGAATAGCGGCCTCGGCCAGCCGCCCAAGGAGCTCGGCTCGATCGATTTCGATCAGAACGGCAATCCGATCGGCGGAAGCGTCGACGAAAACGCCACGATCGGTTCCGGGCCGATTCCCGATGCCAGCCGCAAAACGCCGCAGCAGACCGCCTCGCTCGGCAGCGAGGCCGACCAGTACAAAGCCGCCTATGGCCACGTGCTATCCGGCGATTACAGCACGGCCGAACAGGAATTCACGCAGTATATCGCCCGCTACCCGAGCAGTGCGCGGGCGGCGGACGCCAATTTCTGGCTCGGTGAAGCGCTCTATTCGCAGGGCAAGTACAATGAGTCGGCCAAGACCTTCCTCAACGCGCATCAGAAATACGGCACATCGGAAAAGGCGCCGGAAATGCTGCTGAAGCTCGGCATGTCGCTTGCCGCCCTCGACAATACCGAGACGGCCTGTGCAACGCTGCGCGAAGTGTCGAAGCGTTATCCGAAGGCCTCGCGTGCCGTCATAAGCAAGGTTGCGAGCGAACAGAAGCGCCTCTCCTGCTGAGGTCTTCCGGAATGTCTCCGGATGCCGCATCGCCTCAACTGGCGATCCTCCAGTTTCTCACGTCGCTTCAAAGCCCCGCACACATTCTCGTCGCGATATCAGGCGGCAGCGATTCCACCGGCCTGCTTCTTCTGCTCGATGAAGCGGTGAAGGCCGCGCCCCATCTCAAGATTTCTCTTTGCGCTGCGACCGTCGATCATGCGTTGCGCGCGGGCTCCGCAGCCGAGGCGCGTGAAGTCGCCGACCTCTGCGCATCGCTCGGCATTCCCCACACCATTCTGATCTGGCAGAGCGACAAGCCGAAAACTGGCATCATGGCGGCTGCCCGCGAGGCACGCTACGGCCTGCTTGCGACTGCCGCCGAACGTTTCGAAGCCGATCTCATCGTTACGGGCCATACGTTCGACGACCAGCGCGAAACGCTTGCCATGCGTGGGATGCGAACGGAGCAGGTTTCGACCGGTATTGCAGATGCGGTGCTCTTCGACCGGCGTTTCTGGATTTTACGGCCGCTTCTTTTTTCCACCCGGGCAGATATCCGCGCTTTCCTGAAAGAGCAGGGCGTGCCGTGGATCGACGATCCCAGCAACGAGGATACGAAGTACGAGCGCGTGCGGATGCGCCGGCAGTTTTCGGCCGATGCAGGCATGGAGAAGGATATTGGCGCGGCCTGGGAGGAGCGGCTGGCCCTGTCGTCCAGAGGAGCCGAATGGCTGGATCGTCACTTCCGGCTTCACGGCGGCCTGCTCGGCCACGTGATGCCTGATGGGCTGCGGCAGGATCGCGCAGTCCTCGACTATGTACTCGGCCGTCTGGCAGCCGTTTTCGGTGGGCAGCCATTTGCGCCGGGGAGGGGGCAGATGGAGCGGGTTCACACATTTGCCACCGGCAGCGGGCTTGGACGAATGACTGCCGGCAGGGTGGTGTTCGATCTCAGGCGTGACGGGCTTTATCTGGCGCGCGAGAGCCGGGGGATATTGCCCCTGGTTCTGCAGCCGGGAGAGGCTGGGGTTTGGGACGGAAGGTTCGGGGCCGTAAATAGGTCTGGAACGACTATAGGGGTGGAAGCCCAGGCCGGACACTCCCTCATTCCCGCCCTCGGGTCCAACCCGAGGGATGTCACAGGAATCCAGCCACCGCGCGTCGGCGCGGTGAATGGCTCAACAATGCGTGAAGAGTCCCCTGCGCCCAAGGACTTGGGCGCGCTGGATTC